>CALDFS010000219.1 GCA_937942105.1 uncultured Ruminococcus sp.
ATAGCAGAATGGGCGTATTTCATAACGGTAGTCAATAAATCAATGACCGCTCAGGATATTCTTGTGGATAACGGCGAAGCGGCAAAGGCTAATTTTGTTTGGTAGTCAACTAAATCACGTATAAAACAATCGGCGCGGAAGCTATTTTCAGGCTTCCGCGCCGATTGCATTATGATATGCAAAATTAATTCTTATTGAATTCGCTGAGCATAAGTCCTTCATTCTTCTCCAAAGCCCAGCGGATGTTCCACTCGCTGGTAAACAGCAGAAGATAGTTTCCCTTGAAGTCCTGAACTATCTTGGTGTCAGAGCTTAGGTTCAGCTTTTTGGGGTCGATACCCTCGTTGTCTATCCAGCGGATGTACTGGTAGGGCAGCCCCTCGTTGATAATCTCAACATTGTATTCGGTAGACATTCTATGCTCAAAAACGTCGAACTGAAGCATACCAACGACTCCGACGATAACCTCCTCCATGCCGGAATCAGGCTCGCGGAATATCTGAATCGCGCCCTCCTGAGCTATCTGGGTGGCGCCCTTTACAAACTGCTTGCGCTTCATAGTGTCCTTGTGGCGGATGCGCGCAAAATGCTCCGGCGCGAAGGTGGGTATGCCTTCAAACCTGAACTCGTGCCCGGGGGTGCATATAGTGTCTCCTATCGAGAAAATACCCGGGTCGAACACGCCTATAATGTCCCCGGCGTAGGCTTCGTTGATGATCTCACGTTCCTGCGCCATCATTTGCTGGGGCTGAGATAGGCGCATTTTCTTGTTTCCGCCCTGAACATGGCTTACTTCCATATCCCTTGTAAACTTGCCCGAGCATACTCGCATGAATGTCAGCCTGTCGCGGTGAGCCTTATTCATGTTCGCCTGAATCTTGAATACGAATGCCGAGAATACATCATCAGTTGGCTCGATGACTCCTTTGTCCGATAATCTCGGAAGCGGCGGGGAAGTCATCTTCAGAAATCCCTCCAAGAACGGCTCAACTCCGAAGTTATTTAGAGCAGAGCCGAAGAACACGGGGCTAAGCTCGCCCTTTGCAACGCGTTCAAGGTCAAGCTCATCGCTCGCACCGTCCAAAAGCTCGATATCCTCGGTCAGCTGACGGTGGTTGGCTTCACCAATCAAAGAATCAAGGCAGGGGTCGCCCGGTTCGGCTTCAACCGATTCAACCTCGCGCTGACCGCCGTTGGCGGTGTAGGATATTACCTTGCGTGAGCCTCGGTCGTAAACGCCCTTAAAATCAACGCCGTTGCCTATAGGCCAGTTCATAGGGCAGGTGGCTATTCCAAGCTCCTCTTCTATCTGCGTAAGCAAATCAAAGGGATTGCGCGAATCGCGGTCGAGCTTGTTGATGAATGTGAATATAGGTATATGCCGCATTACGCATACCTTGAAAAGCTTCCTTGTCTGATTCTCAACGCCCTTCGCTGCGTCTATAACCATTACCGCCGAATCGACAGCCATCAGGGTGCGGTAGGTGTCCTCAGAAAAGTCCTGGTGTCCCGGGGTATCGAGGATGTTTATGCAGCAGCCCTCGTATTCAAACTGCATGACCGAGCTGGTGACCGAAATACCTCTCTGTTTCTCTATTTCCATCCAGTCGGAAACCGCGTGCCTGTCGGTCTTCTTGCCCTTTACCGAGCCGGCAAGAGTTATCGCTCCGCCGTATAAAAGGAGCTTTTCGGTAAGAGTGGTCTTGCCCGCGTCGGGGTGGGAGATTATCGCGAAGGTTCGTCTGCGGTTTATCTCTTCTATCATTTTATTGTCCGGCAAAATAATTCCTCCTGTAAATCGTGATATTATGAGGTGATTGTGAATATGCGCCGTTCATATCAAATTGGTGTTGTCAATGTAATTCCCCTTTATATGTCAAAATCAAACGCCATATATTATATCACATTTTTTCGCGATTGACAATAGCTTTAACGCTGTTTTTCGCGATATTGCCGATAAACAAGCAATTATCTCCCACGGCGAAATCAGGCTTCCACACTTACAACCATCCGTTGTAAAATCCGCCCAAAGGTAAACTTTGCGGTTCTTGAAATACTGTCAAGAATCCGTTATAATATAGTCAAGATAAGCGCTTATCAATCTGAATAAAGGTGGATTGAATTATGGAAATCAGCTTAAAGGACAAACTGCGCACACTGCGTCAGCAGAAAGACGTCACACAGGAGGCGCTTGCAAATCATCTTGGCATAACGCCTCAGTCGGTGGGAAAGTGGGAACGCGGCGAAGGTTTTCCCGATATAACCCTTCTGCCCAGAATAGCGTTCTATTTTGACGTGACCGTAGATGAGCTGCTCGGCGTCGAACAGACAAGGGTGGAGGAAGCAATAGCTGAGTATCAGCGCCTGAGCAAAGATTATTGCCATAACGGCGAAAACCAAAAGAATCTTGAGCTGTGGGAAAAGGCATACTCGGAATATCCGAACGACTGTCGGGTTATAGAAGGCTTGATGTCTGCAATCAACCGCGATGCCGCATATCCCTGTCCAAAGGACGAAGCCGAGCGAATCATCGCGCTTGCGCAGGAGCTTTTGGAAAAAACAACCGATTCCGAACAAAGGGAAAACGCTATACAGACCCTTTGCTATACCTACGATAGCATAGATAAGGAAAAAGCACTGCATTACGCCGATATGTTCGGCAGCTTCTATGCTACACGTGAGTATTTCAGGACCCATATTCTCGATGGTGAAGAGGGCGTCGAGGCGTGTCAGGAATATATCAGGTCATTGATTTTTGCGGCTTCTATGACGGCTATGGGCATGACTACAAAGGTTGAATTCTCTCATGAAGAAACCATTGAAGCGTTTCAGTTTGCAATCGACATCCTCAAACGGCTGTATTCGGACGGAAATATCGGGCATGATGCTAATATGGTATCATTTTATTATCGTTGGATTGCTATGGAATACGCCGAAATGAAGGATGCTGAGAACACCTTGAAGGCTCTTGAAGACAGCACAAAATATGCGGTTATCAGCGCAAATCTGAAGGATATGGATTACACCGCGCCGATGGTGAACCGCTTGAAGTACAAAGAAGCAAACACCTCAAAGAATTTCACCGGAAACACCTGCAATTTAAGGCTTAAGGATTTCAATGATTCCAGATTCGATTTTGTGCGGGATGATGAAGCCTTCAAGAAAATCATTGCAGAGCTTGAAAAGAACGCTGAATAGCCTAAAGAATCATCCTTCGGCGGATATTATCTGCCGAGGGATGAATTATTTTTATGATATATCATACATTATCCAACCATTTGGCGATTTTTTTCATCCCTATAAATCGCCGATTCGCCAAATGATATCTTTAAAAACCGTTATATGTATGATATAGTATAGTTACTGAAAACAAAGGAGGTCTTGGATATGCTAATCGGCAAAAACATAGCAAAATACAGAAAGCAATTAAATCTCACGCAGGAGGAATTAGGCGAGAGGCTCGGAGTTACAAATCAGGCGGTTTCCAAGTGGGAATCCGCGGTCTCCATGCCCGACATAATGCTTCTGCCGAAGATAGCACAGGCTTTGAACATCACCTTGTATGATCTTTACGGTATCGCGGAGGAAAACAAAACTGTATCGGTAAGCGCGGACGATTTCCCGACATACTGCCACAAAAAGCTTCATGAATTGTTTTTCGTCAATGCGCGTATGAATTTTACCTGTGTCGATAATTCAGAAGAAGCTCAGTTTGAAATCCAAAAGCAAATGCTGAAAGACGGCGAAAGGATAGGTTGCATTTCCAACACCAAGGGTGCATTTGTCATGACGGATAATTTTGCTTTTGTAGACTGCGATTATAAGGAATCAGGCAGTGAAGATGTCATCGGCAAACGAAGCATAGACGACTATACGTTGACCTACCTGACAGACAACAACCTTCGCAAGGTGCTGTTTTATGAGTATAAAACGGCAATTCAAAGGTCAAAAAGCGTCAACACGGAGTTTTTGTTTGAGGAAATTATGCAGGAATGTAATCTTTCGGAAGGTGAGACCGCGGCGGCTCTGCGGTTGCTCTGCGATATAAAAATCAACGAATCCTATACAGACTGTAAGACCAAAGAGAAAAAATATATATTGAGCCTTTCAAATGCTGTATACGCGATTGCAATATATAAGCTCGCGCGATTGCTCTCAGACGACCAAGTCTGGGCTGTTATTCGGGATACTACTATGGTAACCGATTATGTTTTCTGATAAAAATAACGGAAGAGGTCATTATTTTGGCATAAGGTTTGTTGTGATGCAATGCGTTCTATCTTGCTTTGACAGGAACGCATCACTTCGGTCAACAAAAAAGACCCCTTAGGTTCCTTGGCGTTTGGCTTGGCGAGGCGTTTGGACGTTGAACAGCGTTTAGCCGGGCGGACACGGCTAAACGCGACGATGCTCAGTTTAGTGCAGGACTTTTGTTTCTCTTTCTGACTTTTGCAGTATTTGAAGGTTATTTTTTTCTTATCTGCCCCGCATCTACCGCAAGTTTGCAGACTGTCACACTTTACCAAATAAGAAAGGCTCCTATAAGGAGCCTTTCTTATTTGGTCGAGG
>CALDFS010000220.1 GCA_937942105.1 uncultured Ruminococcus sp.
GGGGTCGGTATCAGAGTCGAAAACAACCTTGCCTTCGGAAGAAACAAGCGTAAGCCTGAAGTCCTCAGCATCAAGGCTTTCAAGATATTCTGTTCCACCGGCTTCAACTCCGCCTGCGGCAAGATTCAGCTCAGCATTAAGGCGGGATTTCTGGGCACTGCCGAAGTAATCATACAGAACTCCCACTATAAGCAAAAGACTCAGCAGAAGAACGGTTATTGCTACTATAAGTATCGAACGGAAAATCTTTTGAGTCATTGCGTTTTCACTCCTAATCTGTAGCCAACACTTCGCACGGTTTCTATCATATCGCCGTAATCACCAAGCTTCTGGCGAAGCGTCTTGATGTGCATGTCAACGGTCCTTGTCTCGCCGATGTAGTTCTCTCCCCACACGTCAGAAAACAGCCGCTCCCGCGTGAATACCATGCCCGGGTGGGAAAGAAACAGCCGAAGTATCTCAAACTCCTTATATGTGAGTTCGGTTTTAACGCCGTTTATTTCAACCGTTCTGCTTTCAAGATTCATGCTTATCGCCGAAACCGTCAGCATATTGCCGGAGCCTTTAGGCTTGCAGCGCCTTAAAACCGCCTTCACCCGCGAAACCATCTCCATCATGCCAAAGGGCTTGACAAGGTAATCGTCCGCTCCGAGGTCAAGTGTTCTTATTTTGTCGTATTCCATACCCTTAGCTGTCGCCATGATGACCGGCAGGTAAGAGGTATTCGTGCCTGCGCGCAGACGTTTAAGGATTTCAACACCGTCCTCCCCGGGGAGCATAACGTCAAGAATAACAAGGTCCGGCTTGGATGTCTTTAAAGCTGAGAAGAAAGCCTCGCCGTCAGGAAATCCCTCCGCCTCAAAGCCGGTCTGACTAAGCGTGTAAACCTCAATGTCTCGGATGCTTTTGTCGTCCTCTACGCACCATATCTTCATATAAAATCATCCTTTCGGAAGAAATTGCCCGGCTGAGCTTACTGATTCTGCTCAACGTGCTCACCGGTTATGGAAAATGCCACCCACTCGGCAATGTTCACCGCGTGATCTCCGATTCTTTCAAAGTATTTTGCTATCATCAGAAGGTCAAGCGCATATTCGCCGTCTTCCGGCATACCTGCTATCATGTCTATAAGCAAGCGCTTGATCTTTCGGAAGTAGCCGTCAACAATATCATCCTTGACCATTGCGGCGTGAGCTATATCCAGATCCTGCTTGACGTAAGCGTCTATGCTCATTGTAACCATGCTTATGGCGGCTTTTGCCATCTCGCCGATAAGCGCGCAGTTTTCAGATGGCTTTTCGCAAATAAACGGCACTATTTCCGCGATATCCGCCGCCTGATCTCCGATTCTTTCCATGTCGGTAATCATTTTAAGAGCTGCCGATATCTGCCGCAGATCACGAGCCACAGGCTGCTGCTGCAAAAGAAGCCTCAGACACAAAGCTTCTATTGTTCGCTCCATCCTGTCAATGTCATTGGCTATAGGAAATACCTTGCTCAAAAGCTTTTTGTCGCCGTCTGAAAGAGCCTTCGAGGTAAGCGCGATTATCTCCTCGCACATGGCGCCCATCGTTGTCAATTCCTTTGAAAGATTTGAAAGCTGTTCGTCGAATCTTGATCTCATATGCAGTTCCTTCCTTGTGAATTATCCGAATCTTCCGGTAATGTAGTCTTCTGTTCGTTTGTCCTTGGGATAAGCGAACATTTTTTCTGTTTCGCCGTACTCTATCAGCTCTCCGAGAAGGAAGAAGGCGGTATTGTCCGAAATGCGGACCGCCTGCTGCATATTATGCGTAACTATAACGATAGTATAGCACTCCTTCAGCGAAGTTGCAAGCTCTTCTATCTTAGAAGTTGAAATCGGGTCGAGTGCGCTTGTAGGTTCATCCATTAAAAGAACATCCGGCTCGACAGCAAGTGCGCGCGCAATGCAAAGCCTCTGCTGCTGACCGCCGGATAGACCCAAGGCGGACTTTTTCAGCCTGTCCTTTACCTCGTCCCAGATGGCGGCGTTTTTAAGCGAGCGCTCAACTATATCGTCAAGCTTTGATTTTGAGCGAATTCCGTGCGTTCTCGGACCGTAAGCAACATTGTCGTATATGCTCATAGGAAAAGGATTGGGCTTCTGAAAAACCATTCCGATGTTCTTTCGCAGCTCGTTGACATCTCTGCCGGGGGCAAATATGTTTTCACCGCGATACCTGACCTCGCCGGTTATCTTAACACCGTTCACAAGGTCGTTCATGCGGTTGAGGGTCTTAAGAAATGTAGATTTTCCGCATCCCGATGGACCTATAAGGGCGGTTATGCAATGCTCAGGAATGTCTATGCTGATATTTTTCAGAGCCTGAGTATTGCCATACCAAAGGCATAAATCCTTTACTGATATTATCATATTTTACCTCTTAATCCTTTCTGCGGTTTTTGAAATATCTTCCTACTCCTGCCGCCAGAAGATTTATACCAACTGTGAGTATCATAAGAATAGCGGCTATTGCAAAGCCTACGGCAAATTCTCCGCTTTCCTTGACGTAAACGTACAGCGCGACGGTAAGTGTGGCTCCCGAGCTGAAAAGCCCCGAGAAGAAGCCGTTAAGAGCATGAGCGAATCCCGCTGTAAACAGAAGCGCCGCAGATTCGCCGATTATCCGTCCAACGGAAAGTATACAGCCGGTAACTATGCCGTCAACGCACCCCGGCAAAACAACAGTTCTTATAACCCGCCATTTTCCCGCACCCAGCCCGAATGCGCCCTCGCGGTAGCTCTGCGGAACGGTTTTAAGGCTTTCCTGAGTGGTCCTCATAACGGTCGGCAGATTCATGATTACAAGCGTAAGAGCGCCGGCAAGCAGGGAAGTGCCCATCTTGAAAACGCTGCAAAACACCAGCATTCCAACCAGCCCGTATATTATCGAGGGGATTCCCGAAAGCGTTTCGGCGGCGTATTCTATTACCGATACAAGCCTTTTGTTCTTTGCATATTCGGTAAGATAAACCGCCGCCCCCGCACCCAGCGGCAGGACTATTGCTATTGCGGCGATGATGATATAAAGCG
>CALDFS010000221.1 GCA_937942105.1 uncultured Ruminococcus sp.
CGAAATGTATCTACCCACGCAGCAGGCGTTGTTATCACAAAAGAGCCGGTTGACTTTTACGTTCCTCTCTATTCTCGTGACGGACAAGTTTCCACACAGTATACAATGACAGTGCTTGAACGATTGGGACTTCTTAAAATTGATTTTCTCGGACTCCGCAACCTCACCATTATAGACCACTGCCGAAAGCAGGTGATAGAAACTCACCCTGATTTTGACTTGGAGAAGATACCTCTTGATGACAAGAAGGTATATGAAATGCTGTCACAGGGCAAAACGGAGGGCGTTTTCCAGTTTGAAAGTGCAGGAATGACTGCAACTGTCATGAAGCTTCGTCCTGAAAGATTAGAGGACCTTATCGCTGTTATCTCTCTTTACCGCCCAGGACCTATGGACTCGATCCCAACATATATCCGAAACCGCCATGAACCTGACAGGATAGTGTATAAGCACCCATTGCTAAAAGGCATACTTGAAGTGACATACGGCTGTATAGTTTATCAGGAGCAGGTAATGCAGATATTCCGCAGTCTTGCCGGGTATTCATATGGGCGGGCGGATATCGTCCGTCGAGCTATGGCGAAAAAGAAGCATTAAGTGCTTGAAAACGAGCGCAAAGCTTTTATCTACGGTGATAAGAACCCGGACGGCTCCGTCAACTGCGTGGGTTGTGTTGCAAACGGAGTCCCCGAGGATGTTGCAAATGATATTTTTGATGAGATGACAAGCTTTGCTTCCTATGCGTTCAATAAATCCCACGCCGCAGCATATGCAACGCTTTCCTACCAGACGGCATATCTAAAGCTTCATTACTTCAAGGAATATATGGCGGCACTGATAACCAGCGTGCTTGACAGCCTTTCAAAAGTAACCGAGTACACCGCCGAATGTGAGGAAAAGGGAGTTAAGGTTTCAGGACCGGATATAAACCTGAGCATGGAGGGCTTTGTTGCCAACAGCGAAGGCATAAACTTCGGTCTGCTCGCTGTTAAGAGCCTTGGCAGGGGAGCAATACGCGATATCATTGCCGAGCGTGAGCGCGGCGGAAAATTTACCTCTCTTGGCGATTTTCTTTCGAGGATGTACGGCAAGGAGCTTAATTCAAGGGCGGTAGAAAGCCTGATAATGAGCGGCGCATTCGACAGCTTCCCGAATAACCGCCGCGAGATGCTTTCAAGCTATGATTACGTAATGAACGTAGTCGCCGACAGCGAACGTGAAAAGATGGAAGGTCAGATGGACCTGTTCGGAAGCGAAAGCGAAGAATCCGAAGAATCGATATCTGACATAAAAATACCCAGGCAGGAGGAATTTTCGATCTCCGAGCTTCTTGAAATGGAAAAGCAGATCCTGGGCGTGTATATTTCAGGTCATCCGCTTTCAAAATATTCGCCTTGGCTTACGGCTTCAGATATGATGACTGTAAAGGATATTATCAACGGCATATCGGACAGCCCTCCAAGATTCCATGACGGCGACGAGGTAAGAATTATAGCCATGTTCCGCTCGAAAAAGCTGTTTATGACAAAAAAGAACCAGCAGATGTGCTTTACGGAATTTGAAGATGTCTCCGGTGATATCGAAGTCATTGTCTTCCCGAAGATATATGAGGTTGCAAGGACCCTTCTAAATCCGGGCGCAAGCTTGGTCATATCCGGGAAGATATCGGTAAAAGAGGACGAAGAGCCAAAGATTCTTGCCGATTTGATACAAAACGCGGATTATGTTGTATCAAAGCTTTCGCAGCTTCCGCTCTGTCTGCGCCTTGGATCTGATGATAAGGACAAAATCGCGGGCATAAGGGAAATATGCAGAGCAAATGCCGGCGAAGGCAGGCTTATGTGCTATCTTTCGGATATCAAAAAGCTGACAGTCATAAAGGATGCTGCTTCTGTAAATATGACCGGCGAAGTGATTACCGAGTTCAAAAAGCTTCTTGGAGCGGAAAATGTTAAGTTCAGACGGCAAAAGACAGTTTGAAATAAACCAATAATTTTGAAAGGACAGTTGAAATGAAGAACAACATTAATCGAATCGCGGCTGTATGTATGGCTTTATTAACGGTATTGCTATCAGCCTGCGGCAGTAAAACCATGGAAAACGCAACCTTTGGCGACGTAAGAAAGGACTTCAACGATACGCTGGATGTAAGTGCGCCGACTTTCACAGAAAGCTCTGTTCCAAGTGACTTTTTGGCAGTTTATGAAGCCGAGGATGCCACCCTTACCGGCGGAGCTAAAAAGACAAGCAATTCCGAT
>CALDFS010000222.1 GCA_937942105.1 uncultured Ruminococcus sp.
ATTTGAGCGAAAACCTTCTGGAACCTGCCGATAAGGGTATCGCTCAAATCGAACAGGCGGACCTCCTTAACAAGGTCCTTATTCACAAGAAGGTCGGAATAGTAGTTCATCTGGCGCCTGTCCTTGGAGCGGCGGCGGACGTAATCGAAATTCTTTCTGCGGTAGATAAAGGTTATTATGGTTGACGGTATGGAAACCGCAGCAATCAGAAATACCGACCACCACAGTCCCGGAGCGGAAACCATTATGATGATATAGCTGACAAGCTGAATCACCGTGCTGATTATGAAGAACAGCTGTGAAAGGATCTGAATAGGTCTGTTTCCGGCTTCGCGGTTGGCGTTTTCAAGCTTTTCGTAAAAGGCGGGCTGGTCGAAGGAGGCAAGGTCAATCTCGCGGGATTTTTCCATTATCTGAGTTTTTACCTGGCGGACTACCTTCTCACCGGAAATTCGGTTGATCGCTCCGCTTACGGTGCCTATCACCCTTGTAAGCGCCTGTATCAGGAAGAACAGAATTAAAAGATAGAATACCTCGGACCCCCAGAAGGATTCCTTTACCTGCCCCGAAGCAGACATCTGCAAGGCGTTCAGGATATTTCTTGATATGACCGAGCTTATGACCGGCGTTACGCCCTGCAAAAGGGCTATTAATGCCATCGAAAACAGTATCCACCAGCCTGTTTTCCAGACAAGCGCGATAATGTAGGCGAACCTTGAAAAGAAGCCTGATAACAGCTCTTTTAGGTATCTTGGTACATCCTTAATGTTCTTTGGCGGCTGAACCTTGGCGTAGTTCGGTCCGAATCCCCATCCTCCGGGCGGCATAAGCATCACTCCTAAAAATCATTAATTATTTAACTATTTTAGTATAGCACATTGCGTTTCATTTTGCAATACCTTTTTTGATATTTACCGAAGATAAATATCAGCCATTTTTATAAATCAATCGGCTAAAATCACTTGAAATATGCTTGAAGGAGTGGTATACTGTTAATAAGTTCATTTGAAGGAGCTGATGATAATGCCGAATGAATCTGATTTTATATATGAAGACTACAGCGAAGCAGTCATTATGTATGGAGTGCTTGCATATTCCACCAACAACATTCCGGATATAAAGCACCTTCACAGCCAGGTTGAGCTTGTGATAGTTGAAAGCGGCAAGGTTGGAATTACCTTCAGCGGCAGGGAACACATTGTTAATGAGGGCAACGGAATACTTATATGTCCGCACGTGATACACCGCATGCACTCGCTCGCTGATGAAAGCAGAATAAGCTCGTTTATTTTCAGTACCGATTTTATTTCCGACTTCAAGGGTTTTTTTGAAAGTGCGAACGTCCCCTACGTTCGGTTCGACAGGGATAAGTCGCCGGAATTCGCAACCGCTCAGGTGAAATATCTCATAGAGTTTGCCCACAACTACAGCTTCGGCAAAACGGTCGTAAAGGGCATGCTGACAATACTTCTTTCGGGGATAATGCCGGCATACACCGGTGTTGAGTTTGAGCGCATCGGCGCGCGCTCCTCGAATTTTGAGATCTGCCGCCAGATGCTGTTATATATCGACAACAACATTTCGCAGGACCTTTCGCTGGAGCGGATATCAAAGGCGCTAAACATTGTTCCGTCATATGTTTCAACGGTATTCTCACGCAATTTCAACACCTCGCTGAATTCCTACATTAACAAAAAGCGTATTTCGGTTGCCAAACAAATGCTGCAAAACTCATCGGAAAGCATAACCGAAATCGCCTTTGAATCAGGTTTTTCCAGCATACGAAGCTTTAACCGCCGCTTCAAGGAAAGCGAAGGCTTAACACCGAGCGAGTTTCGGGATTCGTTTATGGATACTCGCGGCAAATAATAGCAACAAAGAAAAGCAGCCCCGCTTAAAGGAGCTGCTTTTCTTATAGGGAAAATACCAATATTCAATTGGAGAAGCTGTCTTATCAATTCTGAACCGGAACGCCGTTTGTGTTGTAATCATCCATCATTGTGTTAAGCTCTTCAAGGTAGTATTCCAATGATTCAGCATTCTGTTCCTTAAACTGTGCCCATGTTGAAGGAGTTGCACTGCGGCAGGGACCGTACTGGCAGTTGGCGATGATGTTGTTAAGACCGTCGGTAAGGTCGCCGGTGACTATTGCTCTGGGGTGAGCCTCGGCAATCATCTTGCAGGTATCATACATTTCAAGCATCTCATCAGTCCACAGATACTTTTCCTTAAGCTGCTTGCGGTCGATATCCACAACGGTAGGGTCTACTATCTTAAAGCGCTCGCAGGCGGTAAGAAGAGCAACGCCGTCAGGGTTCTTGGCACCTGTGCAAAGCATATAGCCGTTTATCTGAGTAAGAAGGTAATAGTTACCGTCGCCGTTATCGTCCCTGGGAAGAGGAGCGAACATAAGCTCGCCTTCGGTAACATCGCCGAAGGTTGCGGAAATTTCCTCAACGGTTCCGGTGAAGTAAGAGGTTTCGCAGATGTAGAACAGGCATTTGCCGTCCTTAACACCGGCGCCGTAGGTTCCGCCGTCTCTTATTGCCCAATAGTTGTTGCCCTCGTGATGAGTGCAGTCGTTCTTGGTTAGATCATAGAGCATTGCTTCAGCGCGCTCGATTTCGGGTGAATCGAAGTTAGAGAAGTATCTGCCGGTTTC
>CALDFS010000223.1 GCA_937942105.1 uncultured Ruminococcus sp.
ATTTGAAACGTGCCGCAGCAGGTTGGGAAGACCCTTCTCCAAAGCTTCAAGGTTCTCGCTTCCAAGCTCTGTCTTAGCCAAACCGCCGTGCATTTTAAGCGCTCTTACGGTTGCAACGATTACGACCGCAGAAGGTGTAAGCCCAGCCATTCTGCACTTGATGTCTAAAAACTTCTCAGCGCCCAAATCAGCTCCGAAGCCTGCCTCAGTGACGGCATAATCCCCCAATTTAAGCGCAAGCCTTGTTGCAAGAACAGAGTTGCAGCCATGAGCGATGTTTGCAAAAGGACCGCCGTGTACGAGTGCGGGGGTATGCTCTAATGTCTGAACAAGGTTAGGCTTTAGTGCATCCTTTAAAAGAGCCGCCATTGCACCAACAGCCTTTAAATCACCGGCTGTTACCGGCTTGTCGTCATAGGTATATCCCACGATAATCCGCGAAAGCCTTGCCTTAAGGTCGCTTATCGAGCTTGAAAGGCAGAACACTGCCATAATTTCGCTGGCAACGGTTATATCAAATCCATCCTCACGCGGGGTGCCGTTTACTCTTCCACCCAAGCCATCGACAACAAAGCGAAGCTGCCTGTCGTTCATGTCAACACAGCGCTTCCAGGTGATTCGCTTGGGGTCGATTCCCAAAGCGTTGCCCTGCTGAATGTGATTGTCAAGCATTGCGGCAAGAAGATTGTTGGCAGCGCCGATAGCGTGGAAGTCGCCGGTGAAGTGGAGGTTGATGTCCTCCATCGGAACGACCTGAGCGTATCCGCCGCCTGCGGCTCCGCCCTTTATTCCGAAAACAGGACCCAGTGAAGGCTCACGCAGGGCGACCATGACGTTTTTGCCAATCTTTCTAAGACCGTCAGCCAAGCCGATGGTGGTGGTAGTTTTGCCCTCACCTGCGGGGGTGGGGGTGATAGCGGTTACAAGAACCAGCTTGCCGTCGGGCTTTTTAATGTCGTTTAACAGCTTTAAATCTACCTTTGCCTTGTACTTTCCATACTGTTCGAGATATTTGTCATCGATTCCTGCGGTCTTGGCAACTTCTGTAATGGGCTGCATTTCAACCGACTGTGCAATTTCAATATCAGACTTGTAAGTAGCCATGTAAATATCTTCCTTTCTTTTGCAATTGCCGAATTAATTAATCCTCGTAAATCGGGAATCTGTCGCAAAGCTCGATTACTTCGCGGGTGATTCTTTCTTTATTGCCTTCAAAATCGTTGATGATGTCTGCAATCCAGCCGGCTATCAGCTTCATCTCAGGCTCTTTAAAGCCCCTTGTTGTAACTGCCGGTGTGCCTATGCGCAAGCCGCTTGTTATGAACGGGCTTTCAGGGTCGTTGGGAATGGCGTTCTTGTTTGCGGTGATGTGCACCTCATCCAGCCGGTGTTCAAGCTCTTTGCCGGTAACGCCTGTTCCGCGAAGATCCAAGAGCATAAGATGGTTGTCTGTGCCGCCAGAAACAAGGTTGATTCCTTTTGCGATAAGCTCCTTTGAAAGAACCTGAGCGTTGGTGACTATCTGCTGCTGGTAAGCCTTGAAATCATCGGTCAAAGCCTCGCCGAAAGCAACCGCTTTTGCGGCGATGATGTGCATAAGAGGACCGCCCTGAGTACCGGGGAAGATGGCTTTGTCAATCTGCTTTGCATACTGCTCGCGGCAAAGGATAAGTCCGCCTCTGGGTCCTCTGAGGGTCTTGTGGGTGGTGGTTGTTACTACATCGGCATAGGGAACAGGGGATGGGTGAAGCCCCGCAGCAACAAGCCCTGCAATATGCGCCATATCAACCATCAGGTATGCGCCAACCTTATCCGCAATCTCTCTGAAGCGCTTGAAATCTATGATTCTGGGATAAGCAGAAGCTCCCGCCAAGATGAGCTTGGGCTTATTCTCTATGGCTAAGCGCTCAACCTCGTCGTAGTCGATGGTCTGAGTATCATCCGAAACGCCATAGGGGACTATCTTGAAGTACTTTCCTGAGATGTTTACCGGCGAGCCGTGGGAAAGATGTCCGCCGTGCGCTAAGCTCATGGAAAGAACGGTATCACCGGGCTGTAAAAGTGCGAAGAAAACAGCTAAATTTGCATTAGCACCGCAGTGAGGCTGAACATTTGCGTGTTCCGCGCCGAAGAGCTTGCAGGCGCGCTGACGTGCGATTTCCTCAACCTCGTCAACATATTGGCAGCCGCCGTAGTAGCGCTTTCCGGGGTATCCCTCGGCATACTTGTTTGTAAGAACTCCGCCGGCAGCAGTAAGAACGCCCTCAGACACGATGTTCTCCGAAGCAATAAGCTCAATGTTGTGGCGCTGCCTTGAAAGCTCACGCTCGCAGGAAGCGGCGACCTCGGGGTCGAATTTTTTTAGGTTTTCAAAAAACATGGTATTCGCTCCTTTTCAAAATATATTTTATGGCATTAATTAACATTCTTTTTTGGCGCTGAGAATCTTATAAGATAGCATATGCCCATTGCGCCGATTGTGTTGCCTAAGATTACGCTTATAATGAACCAAAGATAATCAAGGCTGAAGCTGCCGGCTAAAGCAAAGTAATACATATCCGCGATGGAGTGCTCAAAGCCGCTCAGAATAAATACCGGAATGCAGAAAAGCACTCCCATAGGCGTTTTAAATTCCTTGAAGATTTTTACTGCCACATACATAAGTATTCCGCACATTGCCCCCAAAATTACTGCTTTAAGGCATCCGCCTTCGAGCTTTGCCGAGCACGCCGCCTGAGCCTTTTCAACGATAGCAGGTCTTGCATACGCGCATAGAAGCCCGAAAACAGTTGCTCCTACAAAGTTGCCCGCAAGCCCCAAGCCGAGTAAGGGCAGGGTGGAAACTTCAAACTTCTCAGCAAGATATCCTATTCTTCCGGTGTAGAGATACATTCCCAAATAGCATATCGACAGCAGTGCAACCGAGAAAAAGCTTGCCCCGACATACTTATTGTCGCAGCTCATGTAAACTGCGCCGCCAATTCCAACCATAATTCCGGCGGCAATTCCGGAGATAAATGCGTTTTTAAATGACATTTCAATCAGTCCTGCCTTTCAAAAAATCACAAACAAAAAAGGACAGACTACCCGCAGCTTAAAGGTAGTTCTGCCCAGACGGTCGGCAATTCATTATTTCCGCTCCCACTGTGTTAAGCCACATACCGTCAGTCACGGAAATTCACTAAGGTTAGTATAGCATTTAATCCTCTGTCTGTCAACAGAGTTTTGAAGAAAAGAAAGAGGATTTTTCGGCGGATTTTTTATCACTTTTCGACAAGCCCGAGCAAAATTCTGCTCTCTCTTAAAGTCGGGCTTTGGTCGTAGTCGTATTCAATTGTCTGAATGTTTACATCCCCATACTTTTCCTTTAAGCTACGCAGTATCCCTCTTTCGCAGACATGGCTTACAAGGCACCCGAATGGGTGGACAATAAGCACATTTTTACACCCTTTCTCAATAGCCTGAACCACCTCAGCGGCAATCAGCCAACCGTCGCCGTTGGTGCAGAAGTTGGAAATTATGCCATCCGCCTTTTTTCTAAGCTCCGAGAAAGAATAATCGGTTGTATAACCACCTGCATCACGGACGGTATCAAGCATTTCAAGCTGAAGATTTTCCATAATGTTGATGACAAAATCGAACACCTTTGCCGCAGCCTTGCTATTATGCTCCAGCATAAAAGCTGTCTTTTCGCTGTCCGCGATGTATATGATATAGTTTGCAAAACCGCCGAAGTAAACCTCGCAGTTGTTATCTAAAAGATATTTTTCAAGATTATGGTTTCCAAGTGAGGAATACTTAATATATATCTCACCGGTAACGCCTACGCGCTTCTTTTTAATATCGCTGGTTTTTACCCGCTTAAAGTCTTCTATCACCCTTGAATATATCTCAGTACGCTTTACATTACCCGACTTTATGGTCTTGCAAACGTATTCCTCGGCTTTTTTATATATTTTATCGGTTTCGCCGGGAGTCAACTCATACGGCTTTGTCTGCTGATATAAAAGCATCATCAGATCGCCTGCACATACCGCGATGGCGGCGTTTTTGACCAGCTTGGGGGTTATCTTAAAGCCGGGGTGCTTTTCCTGCCCTCTGAAATTAAGCGATATTACCGGAGAATCGTACCCCAGCTTTTCAAGGATTTCTATTAGCAGATTGTAGATGTTTCCGGCGCGGCAGGCGCCGCCCGCCTGAGGCTCCATAAATGCAAGCCCATGGCAGTCCCCGCCGTTTTTTCGGATAGTCTCCAATACCTGACCGACAATAAGAACGGTGGGGTAGCAGTAGTCGGAGCTTATGTATCTTAAAGCTTCGTATTTTGAAGGCGGCTCATCGCTGTGCATGATGTCGAATTTGTAGCCAGAGGCTTCAAAGGCTGCCTTTAAAAACGCAGAGTGATATTCCAGCATCTGCGGAAGCATTATTGTTCGGTTTTTCTTATCCGATTTGGTGAATTTGATCATGCTTTATGCCCGGCACTTTCATATTTGATAATTAAATTATACCAGTTATACTAAAAATGTCAACCTAAAAAATTCGGCGCAGTGTTATTTCACTGTGCCGATTTCGTCAACAATAGCCTGCATTTCATGCTTGGATGAAGCGCACTTAGCTTTTTGAATTATGCTCTGCTTTTCGCTTTCAGACATCCCCTCGAACCGCTTCATGGCGGATTCGTTCTGTGCAAGAGCCATTCCGAAGCCCAATGGCAAATCCCGTGGATTCATTGTAATCACCTCTGAGAATATTTTTTGCCAAAAGCCGCAGAAAATACTCTGTAGTGCTTGAAATCTTGAAATATATTTTAAATTATGCTAAAATATCTGTAACGTTTTGCCCGCAGGAAAGTCTAATAGTTGAGAAAGCCGAAAGAGGGTGATGACATTGAGCGATTTTGAAGTGATTTACCGTACCCATGCGAAAACCGTGTATTACTATCTTATGAGCCTTTGTCATGACGAATCGCTTTCCGAGGAGCTTGCTCAGGAGACTATGTTTCGCGCGGTAATGAACATCTCGTCATTGCGGGACGATACAAAGGCGCTGGCGTGGCTGTGCAGTATTGCAAAGAATCTCTACTTTGAGCATCTGAAAAAGAGAAAAAGGCTGGTGAGCCTTGACGACAGCCCTGTTATCCCTGCGTCCTCGCAGGAAGATGTAGCCGCCAGCCTTGAAAAAAAGGACGCCGCCGGCAGAATCCTGGCAATTGCAATATCTCTTGACGAGCCATATAGGGAGGTGTTTTTGATGCACGCCATATCCGACTTGCCGCTTAAGGATATTTCGCAAAGATTCGGCAAAAGCGAGAGCTGGGCAAGGGTTACATACTACCGCGCAAAGGCAAAAATAATATCACAGATGGAGGATGAAGCCAATGACTGACTGCAATGTTATAGCGGATCTTATACCGCTTTATATCGACAACACCTGTTCCAAAGAATCGTCCGAGCTTATCGAGGAGCATATTAAGACCTGCGAGAGCTGCACAAAGCTGCTCCAAACCATGCGCACCGAGGGGATTGAGCCGAAAGGGAAAGCTCCAAAGCTCGAAAGCAAAAGGTTGTTTGAGAGTGTGCGCAAAAGCCTTCTTATAGTAATGCTGTCGCTCGGCGTTATGGTGGCATGCTATTGCTTTAATTACTTTGGCTTTTATTATTTTGAACACTCTTTGGAGCTTTTATTTACTGTCATTTATATAGCCGCGTGGGCGATATTATCGGTGTATGTAAAAGAAATTATCCCGCTGATTATAGTCAATCTTTCGTTTGCGTCTATTACCCTTGCGTTCGGAATCATCCATTATGCAAGGCGGATTCTTTTGCTCACGGATATAATTACCGCTGGGCAGTATGTGAAGTTCTCCGACCAACAATTTATGAGTTCCATATTTTACCTGATATCCGTACCCTACTGTGGTGTCGCAAGGGTATTCCCGGGCTGGATATATGTCTATATAGCTTCGTCAATAGTATCACTTGCGGTAGTCATATACAGCATTATCAGCCTGAAAAACTGGAAGAAGTACCGGTCGTGAGACAATGGGGTACGTTATTATCAAAAAGAGGGGGTACGTTATTGCCGGGTTAAAATAACGTACCTAACGTACCACTAAATATTTACAGCCAACAGAGAGGTACGATTGTACGAGTAGAAAAACCGTACCTATCGTACCTCTGGGACGATAATGGGACGATTGTACAGGATTAAAAATGGTACTATCGTCCCACTAAGCAGCATAGGAAGGATAGTACCGGATAACTGATATTAATTGTTATGCTTATTTCCCGTTAAAAAGTGTCTGTAAAATCGTCGCAAAACCCATCGCCTTGCGGTTTTGTGGCGATTTTACAGTTACACTTTTACGGGAAATTAGTATTATACTTATTCTACAACTAAGAAAAAGGTTTATATTGTACACAGCAAGCATAATAGTATAATATCCTATAGCTTTCTTACTTCCATTATTTAGTATATATAGTTATTATTGCTATAATATCAACCTGACAGTGCCGATAGTGCACCATAGTACCATTATCTGCTACGGAAAATGGTACTATGTTTACTTAATTGACTGTTTTCATGGTACGGTTATTTAACCTACAGAAACCGTACCTCTGTTCGATTAATAGATACGAGGTACGATAGGTACGATTTTTGCAGTCGTATAATCGTACCTCGGTCATAACAATGCGAAAAAGGTACGTTAGGTACGTTATTTTCTCTCACTATATAACGTACCCCCCTTGATAATAACGTACCCCGAATTTTCTAATCAATCGCCATCAGGCAATCGTCTCAACCTTAATCAGATTAGTATTTCCCGACACACCGTTAGTCATACCGCCGGTAACAACCATCTTCTCACCCTTGTTCAGCGAGAATACCTCCTTCGCTGTGCGCTTTGCCTGATAGAACAAAACGTCGGTAGAGTCGTAGGTGTCGCAGAGATATGGGGTGACTCCCCATGAAAGGGATAGCTTGTATCTTGTCTTGTCGCTGGTGGTAAGCCCCAGAATGTCCACCGGCGGGCGGAAGCGCGATACCATTCTTGCAGTGCCGCCCGAAAGCGAGCAGACCGCAATCGCCTTGGCGTCAACGTCGATAGCCATGCCGCAGGTCGCGTGGGAAATAGCGTCAACGGTGTTCTTGATTTTGAACTCCGCACTGCGGAAGCGCTTTGCATAGTCAATACCGTTTTCGGTTGACTCGGCAATCTTTGCCATCGTCTTCAGCGCGAGCACAGGGTACTTGCCCGCCGCAGTCTCGCCCGAAAGCATTATAGCGCTTGTGCCGTCGTAGATGGCATTCGCAACGTCGGAGGTTTCT
>CALDFS010000224.1 GCA_937942105.1 uncultured Ruminococcus sp.
GACGGCGAGGATTACGCCTCCGAGCCGACAAATGAAAGACTGAAAAAAGCTTCCGAAAGGCAGGATAACAAGCTTGCCGAGCTTTATTTCGACTTCGGCAGATATCTGCTTATATCCTGTTCGCGCCCCGGAACAAAGCCTGCAACTCTTCAGGGAATATGGAATAAGGACAGATACCCTGCGTGGGGCTCTAAGTACACCATAAACATCAACACCGAAATGAACTACTGGCCGGCGGAGGTCTGCGCGCTTTCTGACTGTCATATGCCGCTTTTTGAGCACTTAAAGGTCATGCTTCCGAACGGCAAAAAGGTCGCAAGGGATATGTACGGTCTTGATGGTTTTGTTGCTCACCACAACACCGATTTATTCGGAGATTGTGCCCCGCAGGATCTGTGCATAACCGCAACCATCTGGCCGATGGGCGCGGCATGGCTCTGCACCCATGTCTGGACGCATTATGAATATACCAAGGATTCAGACTTCCTGCGTGAATATCTTCCGATAATAAAGGAAGCCTGCCGCTTCTTTACCGGATATATGTTTGAGCAGGACGGTAAGCTTTTAACAGGTCCCTCTATATCCCCCGAAAATACCTATATCCACCCATCCGGCGAGAATGGGCAGATATGCGTTGGCCCGACCATGGATTCCATGATAATCCGCGATTTGTTTAAAAGCTGTATCGCCGCTTCAAAGCTTCTGGGCGAGGAGGATGAGCTTACTGCTGAGCTTGCAAATATGCTCCCCAAGATTCCAAAGCCATCCATAGGCAAATACGGTCAGATAATGGAGTGGTATGAGGATTACGAGGAGACTGAGCCGGGTCACCGCCATATTTCCCACCTTTATGGGCTTCACCCCTCATCTCAGATTACTTTAGAGAATACGCCCGAGCTGTTCAAGGCGGCAAGAGTTACCCTTGAACGCCGTTTAAGCGGCGGCGGGGGACACACCGGCTGGTCACGCGCGTGGATAATTAATATGTGGGCAAGGCTTCGCGACGGCGAAAAGGCGCTTGAAAACGTCAACGCTCTTCTTTCTCGCTCAACCTATCCAAACTTCTTCGATATGCACCCGCCCTTCCAGATTGACGGCAACTTCGGCGGAACAGCAGGAATCGCTGAAATGCTTTTGCAGAGTCAGAACGGAGTTATAGTGCTTCTTCCGGCATTGCCGAATGAGTGGAAAAGCGGCTCTGTCCGCGGCCTGAAGGCAAGGGGAGATGTGACGGTTGATATCGACTGGGCAAACGGCAAGGTTACATATTTTAAGCTGAGCGCCAACAAGGGTGGAAAAATAAAGCTGATAAATCCCGAAAACAAAAAGGATATTACCGAGTTCAACGATGAAGTGCCCTACACTGTAACAGGAAATTCTGAAAACGGCAAGCTGATCATCAACAAAATTTGACATAAATTGGAGGAACATTGTATGAAAAACTATTCAAAGCTTAGAAATGAAAGCGATGTAAGGGGCATAGCCATCGAGGGCGTACCCGGGCAGGAAGTCAACCTTACCGAGCAGGCTTGCCGCGATATCGCGCGCGGATTCGCACTATGGCTTATAAGAAGAGCGGGAAAGAGCGAATTAAGGGTAGCTATAGGAAGGGATTCCCGCCTTTCGGGCGAAAAGCTTCTGGGCTGGATGGCTTCTGAGCTTGCCGCTGAGGGCATAGCCGTCACCGATATGGGGCTTACAAGCACCCCTGCGATGTTCATGACCACCAAGACCGATGGATATATGTTTGACGGCGCAGTGATGGTAACCGCCTCGCACCTGCCATATAACCGCAACGGTTATAAGTTCTTCACACCGGACGGCGGCGTTGAAGCCTCTGATATTAAGGATATGATAGCGCTCGCCGAAAGCGATGAGCACACCGGTCTTCCCGCCGGAAGCGTTGAAAAGGGCGAGTTTATGAGCGTGTATTCAAAGCGCCTTGCCGATATGATCCGCACCGCCTGCGGCTCGGATAAGCCGCTTGAAGGTCTTAAAATAGTAGTTGACGCAGGCAACGGCGCGGGCGGCTTCTATGCCGAAAAGGTTCTTGTTCCACTTGGAGCAAATATTGCCGGTTCGAGATATTTGGAGCCGGACGGAAGCTTCCCCAACCACATTCCGAACCCGGAAAACAAAGAGGCTATGGCTAGCATTACCGAGGCTGTTAAGGAATCGGGTGCAGATTTGGGAATCATCTTCGATACAGACGTTGACCGCGCGGGTGCTGTTTTGTCAGACGGCTCGGAGCTTAACCGCAACCGCCTTATTGCAATGCTTTCCGCAATGCTTTTGCGCGACCATCCCGGAACTACTATCGTCACCGACTCGGTTACAAGCTCGGGTCTGGCGGCATTCATCAAGGAAAAGGGCGGAGTGCATCACCGCTTCAAGAGGGGATACCGCAACGTAATCAACGAGTCCATCAGGCTGAATAACGAGGGCACAGACAGCCAGCTTGCGATTGAGACATCCGGTCACGGCGCATTCAAGGATAACTACTTCCTTGACGACGGCGCATATATAGTAACAAGGCTGATTATCGAGCTTTCGCGCGCGGTAAAGATGGGCTATACCCTCCACTCTCTTATAGAGACTCTTAAAGAGCCGGCCGAGAGCATGGAGTTCAGAATGAACATAGCCTTAGAGGACTTCAAGCCCTATGGCAACTCAATTATTGAGGATTTAAAGACCTATGCCGCAACCCGCACCGGCTGGAGCTTGGAAGCTGCCAACTACGAGGGGGTAAGGGTCAATTTGGATAAAGCCCATGGCGACGGTTGGTTCCTGCTTCGCTTATCCCTGCATGAGCCGCTGATGCCGCTCAATATCGAGTCGGACAGCGTTGGCGGGGTAAAGGTCATAGCCGCCGAGCTTGTGGGATTCATCGCAGAATATGATAAACTTGATTCTTCAAATCTTGTAGAATATTCCAAGTAAATTTATGCTGAATGCGCAGAGAAATACCATCTCTGCGCATTTTTTAATAATCTGTTCAGCGCAAAAATACATACTGTTAAGATATTATTGTATACAATGACAAAAGTACGCTGAAACATATTGCATTTTTTTAGTATTTGTGATATACTTTTTAAAGTATACATATATTTCTGCCCGAAAGGAATATAGAGCGTTATGAAAAGATTATCGGCAATTCTTACTGCGGCGGTAATTTTGCTTTCAGGCTGTTCTGCCGCCGGAAAAGACGCTAAAAACAACCATGTCACCATAAGCGTCTGGACGTATTACAACGGCGCTCAGCTGACATCCTTCAACGCGCTGGTTGAGGAGTTCAACGAAACCGTGGGGCGTGAAAAGGGAATAACTGTTGAAAGCTACAGCCAGGGCTCTGTGACAGACCTTGAAAACAACGTGCTTGAAGCAGCTCAGAGTAAGGTCGGCGCTGATAAAATACCTAATATTTTCGCGGCATATGTCGATACAGCATATGCTATAGATCAGCTTGGGCTTGTTGCGAATCTTTCCGACTATTTTACGGATGAAGAGATTGACGATTATGTTGAAGGCTATGTTGATGAGGGCAGGTTCGGCGCTGACAACGGTATAAAGATTTTTCCGTGTGCCAAGTCCACTGAATTGTTCATGCTTAACAAGACTGACTGGAAAACCTTTGCTGATGCAACCGGTGCAAAATACAGCGATTTTTCCACGATAGAAGGTCTTACAGCCGTCTCTCAGAAATATTATGAGTGGACTGACAGCCTGACGCCTGACATTCCGAACGACGGCAAGGCGTTTTACGGCAGGGAC
>CALDFS010000225.1 GCA_937942105.1 uncultured Ruminococcus sp.
TATTGGTTCACCGCGAGGTTGCGGAGGAGTTCCTGCCCAAGCTCAAAAAAAGACTGGATAAATCAAAGGTCGAGCTTCGCGGATGCGAAATAACAAAGATGATTTTGGGCGATTGCGTAACTCCTGCCTCTGAAACCGATTACAAGGATGAGTTCCTGGACTATATCCTTGCCGTTAAGGTAGTTGACAATATATATGACGCTATCGAGCATATTCAAAGGTACTCAACAGGCCACTCCGAGTGCATTATAACCGATAACATCACTGCGGCTGAAGAGTTTCAGCGCAGAATTGACGCTGCGGCAGTATATGTAAACGCTTCGACCAGGTTCACCGACGGTTACGAGTTCGGTCTTGGAGCGGAAATCGGAATTTCTACGCAGAAGCTTCACGCAAGAGGACCTATGGGACTTCGAGAGCTTACAACCTATAAATATCTTATAAACGGAAACGGTCAGATCAGAGAATGATTTATTTTACTTTCATCAATAGTTGATTTTGATTGTTCACCGCGAAAGGCAGGGCAAAGGCAATGAGTAAAAAGAAACGTTCAAGAAATCTTTCGGGCTTGCAAAGCAATGCAGAAGCTGTTGCCGAAAATAACGAAAAGGCTGTTGTAAATGATTCAGCGGCAGAGACAGCAGAAGGCAAGGACGATTTTGCGCAGGCAGTATCAGCCCTTGCAGACGCTACCGGAATTATATCCGTAATTCCGCCCAGGGATGAAAATAAGGAAGAAGCTGAAAAGGAAAAAGAAAAAGCGCATAAAAGGCTTGAAAAATCTGAGCATGACGATCAGTTCAAGGAAATGATTGACGACGCTTTGGATGAAAATGTTGAAAACCTCGGTATTCTTGATGACAGTACATCCCCAAGCTCAGGAATAAGTCTTAGCCAGGTTCTTACAACGTTGTTTGGTCTATTTGTTATAGGCTTTGCAATATTCGGCATTGTAACCGCCGGCATAAAAATACATGACTATGCGGAATACAAAAAGTCTAATATCGAGCGAATAGAATACTTCGAACGGCTGGTGCTTCCCCTGTCCGCCTGCGACGCACCTACATTTGAAAACGTTTCGGTGCTGAATAACGACGTTATAATTTCAGCCGCATGCTGGGATATTATCCTTTCGCCGTCTACTTCATATGTTCCGGAAAACGGCAGCTACAAAATATCATATTTAGATATAGATGCAAGAATCAACAAGCTTTTCGGAAAGGGTCTTACCTACACTCATACAACCGTTGGAGACGAGGAGCTGATGTTTGTATATGATGAGGAAACCGGAATGTACAGCATTCCCACAACACCGAGAACTCTTGCATACTTCGCCTGCGTTGACGAGCTTGTTCCGGACGGTAACGGATATATCCTTACCGTAAGCTACAAGACCCCTTTGACCAACTGGATATCAACAAACACCTCAGCTGACAAGATTATGACATATCGAGTTGTAGGAAACGGTCTTACTTATAACATTTCTTCCCTTGAAATAAAGGAGATATCAAATACTAACGGTCTTTGACCTGATATAATACGTCCCCAAAAGATCCGCTCTTTTGGGGATGTATTTTCTTCAATTATTTTATACCGTTTGATTTTTCGATTTCTACATTTGTAAAGTACTTCTTCAGTATCTCTTCATATCCCGAGCCGCGCTTTGCCATTTCGTTGGCACCGTATTGCGAAAGCCCGACGAGATGCCCTACTCCGCTCGCCTTGAATGTAAAGCTTTCAAACTTTTCAGAGTAACTAAACGTAAATCTTGCGGAAGGAAGGCTTAAAAGATTTGCAAAGTCAGTGCCGCTGATGGTATGCTCGCCGTCTAAAAGAAGCTGTTTTACATATCCGGTATCGCTTGAATCGGCTATGACTATCCAGTCCTTTGCTTCGCCCATGAGAGTAATAGGCGTTTCAGCCATTGCAAGACGTGCAAAAAGCTCGTCCTTTGAATACACAGCCTCGGTTACGTATTCGGAATCGTATTCGCTTTCAACCGATTTCAGATACGGAACATCCTCGCCCAAAACAGTCTTGGCGCTCTCGCTGACGCCGCCGCAGGAAAAGCAATATGCCGGAACTATCGGTCTGCCGTCATATACAAGGTATTCGCCTTTACATGACTCTATAGCACTTTTTATCTTCAATTTATAATCAGGAACCTGTTCGGAGTATAGCATGTCAGCCCCGTCCGGAAATACAAGGCGGATATATTTTTCGCTGTCTGTGCTTATATCGCATCCATTGATATCAGCGTCAGGAGAATATATTGACCTCATTCTTTTACCCAAAATATAGGTATACATCAGCACGCACTGAGCCTTTAAAAGCTCCGGCTCAGCAGTCGGAGATATTGCGCCGAGCACTGCGGCACTCAAAAAATCATCTATGGGCAGGCTTAAGGTTTCGCCGCTTTCTGTGTTATATATATTTACGATATCTATGAATTTGCAGCTCATATCATCCTGCATAGCTGCCATTGCAGCTACGGCTTCAGTCATATTTTCAGGAGCGACCTTGCCATCGTCATCTTTCGCCGGCAGAAATACCGAAATCAATGGTATTATTATCAATGCCGCAGCCACAAGCAACAGACCTTTCATGAAATTTTTCATTAAAACATCCCCTTTTATCTTATGATAGGATTATACTTTATATATGCGCACTAATATGTCAAAAAAGAGAACGGAAGATGTTTATATTAAATTTCCTGAAATTTTTGCCTTTAGCTATTGATTTTTTCTTCGGATTGATGTATAATAATCCTGCGCTTTTACGAAAGGTTAGTATTTGCCTCCTTAGTTAAATGGATATAATAAACCCCTCCTAAGGGTTAGTTGTGAGTTCGATTCTCGCAGGGGGTGCCATAAAACCGCCGAAAGCTTTCAATCATTGGCTTTCGGCGGTTTTATATATTTTTATCAGCACTTTTTCAGAAGTTTATTTGCGGCTTTTACCATTTTTTCATCACATATCCTTTGGCAGATAATCCTTTACTCCGAATCGCTCGGCAAGAAGTCTTGCTGCTTCCTTATGCCCATTCTCAGCGGCAGTGATTAGATATACCCGAGCAGAAACCTCGTTGCCCTTATCTGCATAGATTTTTCCAGCGTAATAGCCTGCCTTTGTATACCCTCTGAGTGTAAGCTGGCGATATATGGAGAGAGCTTTGCTTATCTTTCCATCATTATACAATTTCTCTGCCTGCTCAAAAAGTTCCTTTGGCGACTTTTTGTTTTCTAAGTTAAACAGTCCCATAATTGCTCCTCCATATTCATTCGTATCATATGATAATTGCTGTCAAAAAACAGCATCAATCAATCATCGTCAAGCCTTCTAAGACCCGCGACCTCGGACACCGGAAGTGAGAAGCATATAGCTCCCGCCTGAGTTCCTGCACCACAGGTGGAGGTTATTGCCTTCATTATTGCGGATTTTTTACCGGTCGGCGCAAGAATATATATCATATCCTTTTCTTCTGCGAGGGATACACCAAAGAATTTTTCCGACCTTGTTCTGCCTGTTCCCTTGGCGTGGAATACGGTTCCCCCGCCTGCTCCCGCCGCGCGTGCAGCGTCCATAACAGTATCTGAGTGACCCTCGTTGAGTATTACCACTATAAGCTCGTGTTCAAATTCCATATTTGGCAGTGCACCTCCTAAGCTCTGACCGTCTGAAATATATGCAAGTGTTCTTCCCCCGCCGACGCTTTTTATCGGCACCGTCATCATAATTCCGTTTCCGGGGATATCTATAAACAGCTTGCGCTTTGCCTGCCTTATAAGCTGTTTTGCAGACGAGGCGTTAGCAACAGTGACTACAATTGCCTTTTCGCTGGGTTCAAGGTCGTAAAGCGAAAGATGCTCCGACTTTGCCGTTCCCCTCCCCAGATTGGATATGATAACCGAAAGCTGCAAGCCTTCAAGAATGGATATCAGCTTTTTTGATTCGCTTCTGTCAACAATGCTGAAAACATAGTATAGCTCCATTTTTACCATCCTTTCTTTCGGTATTTTATATGATGAATCCCGATAATTATAATTACAATGCTGTGCCCCTGCTCAGGAGCTATGAATCAAGCCTGTTTCCGTATTCATCAAAGTTCTTTTTGAGTACAATTTCGGTGGGAATAATGGTGCATAACATTACAATTATCTGCACTGTACAAGTTATCCCGCCGATTATGCTCACTGCGGCTATATCTTTTCCGCACGAAACAATTATCACAACCGCAGATATCAGCAAAACGAGCCATCCGCACATTTTCCAAAGTTTGCCGATGTATTTATGTGCAAACTGCCAGGTTTCTTTATTCTTCATGGACATTGTCGTCCTATACCCGAATACGGCATTGATTTCTTTGGGCACTTTTTTCTCGAAACGTGCGCCGAAGATAATCATAATAAGCGGAACCAACATAGTCACAATAAACATGAATGCCCGGAACAGCATTTAAAAACCTCCTGCATCGCTTAATGATACAACCGCATTAAAATTATGCCGCTTCCCATAGCTCGATGATTTCGTCCTGCGCGTAATCGTCGTAAATATTGACGTCCTGCGCTCTGCGCGATTTTATCTTTGAAACCGCGCCCATTATCTGGACGGTTATGAGAGGCATCATAGCAACCATTGCTACCAAGCCGAATGCATCGGTCATGATATTGCCGCCGGTCGCATTGCATACACCCATGGCGAACGGAAGCATAAAGGTAGCGGTAAGAGGACCGGATGCAACTCCGCCGGCGTCGAAGGCGATCGCCGTAAAGGTCGGGTCTACAAAGAAGGTCAGCACCAGAGCTATAAGATATCCGGGAACCATGAAGTAAAGAATTGAAACGCCGGTAAGCACTCTTATCATCGCAATGCCCATTGCAGCGGCTATCGCTATTGAAAGGGTCTGCTTCATAACTCGCTCGGAAATAGCTCCGGCACTCAGCTCGGTTACCTGCTTTGTCAGAACGTGCACAGCGGGTTCGGCGTTGATTATGAACCATCCCAAAAGCATGGCAAGAGGGATAATAAGCCATTTGAAGCCGGAATCTATCATCGCCCCGCCGAGGACATATCCAAGCGAGGAAAAGCCGACGTTAACGCCGGTCAAAAACATCACCAGCCCTGAATATGTAAACAGGATTCCAACTAATATTTTTTGCAGCATCTTCTTTTTTAGGCGCAGCGAAATTATCTGGAACAGCAGGAAGAAAACAAATATGGGCAGAAGGGCTATAGCAACCTCTTTAATATAATCAGGCAGCGCCCTTAAATATCCCATTCCAAGGTCAACCGTATGGTCAAATTCGTTTATTATTATGGATGATGAAGACTGCGAATCGGTGGGATATATCATCCCAAGAATGAGCACGGCGAGTATAGGACCTATGGAGCACAGGGCTACAAGACCGAAGCTATCGGATTTTGCCTTACTGTCGCTTCGTATGGAAGCAACGCCGACGCCCAATGCCATTATAAACGGAACTGTCATAGGACCGGTGGTAACTCCGCCGGAATCGAATGCAACCGAAAGAAAGCTTTTATCCGAAAATGCGGAAATGATGAACACCAGCGCGTAGAATACAATCAGCATCCATTTCAGCGGTATTCCCAAAAGGATCCTTACCATGCTTAGCATAAGGAACAAACCGACACCAACCGAAACGGTTATTACGAGCACAAAGCTGTCAATTTCAGGGGCGTTAGACGCAAGAACCTGTAAATCAGGCTCGGCGACGGTTATGGCTATGCCGAGAATCAGGCTTAAAGACAGTATCAGCCAGAGCTTGCGCGATTTCGTCATCTTAGCGCCTATCTGGTTGCCTATCTGCATCATGGAAAGGTCTGCACCGAGGGTGAACAAAGCCATTCCGAAAATTATCATAACAGAACCGATAAGGAATGAAAGCATCAGTCCACTCCTTACGGGCACAAAAAATATACATATTGCTGCGACAATAAGCGTTATCGGCAAAACCGAAAGCACTGATTCCCGAAGCTTTTCCTTGAGCGCATTGCGGTGCGGCATAGCATCTTCACTCCTATTCCCTGCTGATTTAAAACGTTAATACTATAATAGCATTTTTATCATCATACGTCAACAATATAAGAAAAATTTTTGCCCTATTGAAGCCAAAGCAATCAATAGGGCGATTTATGCTCCGTCAGCAGCTACTTCATAGCCGCCATTTCATATTTTCTCTTTGTGGCTTCACCACCGCGGATGTGCCGCTCCTGCTTGTTGATATCTAAGATTACCTTTACCTCTTTATACAAGGACGGCTTAACCGTCTTTAAACGTTCACTTACGTCTTTGTGTACTGTTGACTTTGAAATTCCAAATTTTTTAGCTGCTCCACGTACTGTATCTTTTGAATCTATTATATATTGTGCTAGAGCTACTGCTCTTTCTTCTATTGAAACTCCTCTCATAAAAGCAAAACCTCCATACGAATACATTTGTTTAATTGTATTCGCGTGAAGGTTTAATTATTACGAAAGTTTTTGTGATACATTATTTTGCCAAAATCCCCCGTCCCTTTTGGCACCTTTTGGCATAAATATTATTTTGTTATAATCTCAACTTAACCAAAGAAAAGGAAATATTCATTTCTGAATATTTCCTCTCCTTATTTATCACATTTTATTCTTTTCCTCCTTAATGTGTTGTGTTATTATACCAATTGTCATGCTCCCTGATAAAGCTAAGCCTATCAAGAATGCCACTAAAGGAATATAAACTTTTAGTGTTTGACATTCAGGTATTAAATATTGATATTCTCTAATGCTGAAGATTGCTCCACTTATAATAGAGCTTATTAACCAAATTATAATGGTTACTGGTTTGCTTGCTCCTTGAAATTTGTATACAGGGTTAAAAACTACCGCCATTACGAAAAAAGCTACCGTACCTATAAGAATTGTCATGTTACTTTACCTCTTTCTTTACTATTTTCTCAATTAAAGTTGAAATTACTGCTGTTAAAATTGTAACAATAATCATTGAAGTAATTATTGTTAAAGTTTTGGGTATTTTAAAAAATACTAGCATTCCACCTGCACAGCCAGTCATCACACATCCCAAACTCCAAAGAATTTTTCTTGCTTTCTTGTCAGAATTTGATTTGGTGAACTTTGCCCAAAACGCAATTATAATACCAATAATTAAATAACCTACATACGACACAATATTTAGAATTTCAATGTGCATAAAGCAATTTCTCCTTTTGTAATTATAAAATGTGATAGTAGAGTAGTATAAATATTTTCTACTCTCTGATTTTTAATTATCTTTTTGGAATTCCATCGGATAATGTAAAAAATCGATAAAGAATAACTTATCTCCATACGCCTCCAAGTCAAAATGTTTTATATCATTTCTCAATGCGTTTTTCTTGAATGCATAATAATCAAGTGCATAACAAGTTCTTGTTCCATTTTTAATGTCTTCTACAGGATCTGCTATAAGATATTTACCTTCTTTCTTGTCAAAATATAATACGCTTGCGTGATTTGCACCATCCTCCTCAGGTGTTGTCGTTAGATAACATTCAATGTTTTCCTTCCTTAGTAAATAAATAAGATACATACTAAAATGCAAACAGCAACCTGTGTGAGTTTGTTTCACAAATTC
>CALDFS010000226.1 GCA_937942105.1 uncultured Ruminococcus sp.
CAAGAGCAAATGCAAGCTTAGCCCGCAAATCATAAAGCGCAATATCAAGCTTTTTTCTTGAAGAAAGCACCGCCTCAGCCTCTTTGAAATAATCCAACTCACACCCCACCTTTTTTTAACTGCGCTTTTTCGCATTTCATATGCATAACAACCGTCAAATAATACCCGCCGTTCACATCGTTGTAAAACGGCTTGATATCAGCAACCGAGTACCCCGGATAAAGCTTTTCAAAAAGTCCGCCGTCCTCGCCCTTTCTTTCGCAGACCTCCCGCAGCTTTCGCTTGGATATTCTTCCGTCCCTCTGCGATTCAATGGGCTTGCTAAGATTCTTTGATGCACACCACCGCTTTCCAAGTACCGGCTCTTTGACAAAATACTTTGCAATGCCGACAATGCCGGTATCGTCAAACATCAGCGGCTTAACGGTTGTATATCCGCGCCCCCATAGTGCGGAAAGGTCGGAGACATCAACCCCGCCGCTCATGATGATATGGTGATGGATCCGCCCAGTGCGCTTTCCGACTTCGGTAACGGCAACATACTTCAGTTCGGGAAGCCCCTGCTTTTTGCGAAAGCGCTTGACCCGCCGCAAAAAATTCTGCATTTCCCGCTGCGCATCCTCCGGCGATTCCGGCAAGTGGTCAGCGTTGTATGTAAGGTCAAAGCGGATATCCCGGCTTGTAAAGTTAGTGTTCAGCAGTCGGATAAGCTTTCGTTCGGCATTTATCTGATTAAGCCGCTTTTGAACATCGCTCGTCGGCTTTTTCTTCTTGCCCCGGCTGTGCTGATACTCAAACACCGGAAAGATATCAACTTCGAGATACTCCCCGCACTTAAATCTTTTTTCACGATATAAGCTCCGCAAGCCTATCACCCTTTCATCAAAATTTTTCGTGCCGTTTTTCAGCTCCGCGCCGCCCGCCCATCCAATAATCACAAAAAGTATTTTAAAAGATGTCCCGCTCCCCAAGAGCGTCACATCATGAAAATGGTCGCTAAGTTATTATCTATTACAAGCCCGAAAAACGGACTAATGCCCGCTTTTTCGGACTTGCCCGGTGGGCTTGTCCTTTATACTATATATAATATATAGAGAGATGATACAGCCCGCTCCGGGAGAGCTAGCGCTCCCAATGCTCCGAAAAATCATCCCGGCAGCTGTCGTTAAAGTACTTGCACGTAAGGCAGCAGCCGAAGCAATCCAACTTTGGATATATCCACAAGCTGAGACGGCGGCGGAAGCCATGTATTTTCGGCAGGATACGCAGATTGAAGTATGTAGGGCGGCACTTTTTCAAATAGTGCTGCGCTATAACTCTGTCTACGCAGAAGGAACGTTCTTTATAGGTCCTTGGTTTTCTTTTCATCATTGCCAGCCTCCGCTTGCAGCAGCTCCGGGTTGTCAAAGACATTGCCGATGACTTCAAGCTCATACCCCCAATAATTTTCATGAAATGTCCCTATAACACTCGTGCCCTCAATTTCAAACGCGCCATCGTTCCACTTGATAACTCCATATCCGTCTTCTTCGTCAAAACCGTAACCACTAACTATGTCGCTTTCAAAAATCTTCTTTCCGTTCTTGTCAATCAATCCGGTGTATTGCCCAACGGTCTCCGGACTTACTTTATAACAGGTATCGGACGTTGGACTTATCATGACACACCCGCATTCCTTTATGTACTCTGTCGACAAGCTGCCTATAACCCATTCTTTATCATCAATCCTTTTCCCTCTGAACAAAATCTCACGCATTTTTGCGCACATCCCCTTTACTAATATTCTACCGCGCTTTGCCGATTGATGAAGAAATGTATGCCGTGGGAGCATTCGTTCCATCTGTCCTCATTAAAGCTGTCGGGATATACCATTTCTCCAACCTTGTATGTGACGCTCGGAGAATAGTTACTGTTTGCAATCTCACTGATTCCGGCTTCATTTCCATCCAGCGTAGATATGCTCACAACCCTTGCGAACTCGCAGCGGCATTTTTCAGTTGTCGCAGAGCACCTTTTTGCCTCGGCAGGAATCTCTAATTCCACGATATATACAGCACCGCGATGATTTAGTTTTTTAAATCCTATAAAGCCGCCTTTTTCTGGACACGCCATTGGAATAAATGGCACATTCTTAGCTCCACGCAGGTCAGCTCTGCGCAGGTCAGCTTCGTGTAGGTCGGCTTCGCACAGGTTAGCTCTGCGCAGGCAAGCTTCGCGCAGGTTAGCTCCGTACAGGTTAGCTCCGTACAGGTTAGCTCCGTACAGGTTAGCTTCGCGCAGGTC
>CALDFS010000227.1 GCA_937942105.1 uncultured Ruminococcus sp.
GAGGGCGAGCACAAAATCAGCCTGACAAAGGGCTGGGGCTGGATAGATTTTGACAGGCTCGAAATAAGGCAGTCCGAGCTTTTAGGAGAGGATATATATGCCCTTTCAGACGAGCTGTGCAACCCCAACGCAACAAAAGCCGCTAAGAGCCTGTATCGCTATCTTATAAGCATATACGGAAGCTATACCTTAAGCGGTCAGCACTCCACACTTGGAATGGCTTCGGATGAGTTTGAAGCCATCGAGCGGAAAACCGGCAAAACCCCTGCGCTGATAGAAATAGACCTTTCAAAAACGACAACCCCCTACTCAGAAGAATACAAAGAGTTCGACCCTTACATCGACAGAATAAAGGAGTTCGACAAAAAGGGCGGAATAGTTGTGCTGAACTGGCATTGGTATGCTCCGAAGGATTACATCCTAGACAGTGCAGACCAGCCTTGGTGGAAAGGCTTCTACACCGAAGCAACAAGCATTGATCTTGCCAAGATTATGAGCGGCGAGGATGAAAAGGGGCTTGCGCTTTTGGACGAGGATATAGACATGATTGCCGAAGCGCTAAAAAAGCTTCAGAAAAAGAAGATACCGGTTCTGTTCCGACCCCTGCATGAGGCTTCTGGCGGATGGTTCTGGTGGGGAGCAAGCGGCGCTGAGCCTTATAAGCAGCTTTACATCCATCTTTACGACCGCCTGACCAACTATCACAAGCTAAACAACATCATATGGGTTTGGAACGGCGAAAGCGAAGAGTGGTATCCTGGCGATGAATATGTTGACATCGCCTCGACCGACATCTACGCCGACGAGCATGAGTATTCAAGCCAGATAAACAAATTTATCGCAGTCGGTGAAGCCTCCAACGGCAAGAAGCCGGTAGCTCTTGCAGAGAACGGCGTTCAGATCGACCCTGATATGATGGAGCGCGACAACGTATACTGGCTGTACTTCTGCACATGGGGCGGCGAATACTGCACCACCGATATGTACACCTCGGACGAAATGTTTGAAAAGGTGTATGGTTCCGAGCAGGTCATCACCCTGGATGAGCTTCCCAACTGGCGGAAATATTAGCCATCAACAGATGAATGCCAATATATCTCTTCATATACGTACACCAAAAGGCAGGTACTAAATCCCATCGACTATCGGCTTTGTGCCTGCCTTTTGGAATCATTTCAGACGAAGATTATGTAATATACCCGCTGTGCCATTTTCCGGTACGGCGGGTAAGCTTTTTCTGCGGGCGAAAATTCTGATTTCGGCATATACTTATTATCTATGAAAAAGTATAGCATACGTAAAAAAATAAAAATCGGGGCATATCCACAAAGCGGTGGTTTTGACCCGATTATTATTTACAGCGCTGCTCAGGCTTATCAATCATATCAAAGGCTCTGACGCTTTTGCACTGTCACTTACATTCATTGAAGCGCTTTACTATCAGCTCATCATCAACCGAATCGACAACATCAAAATACGTCCTCACCTCGGGTATGGCGGCATTGTTGGCTATCAGATCGTCAACCAGCGCGATAAGGCTGTCGTAAAAGCCGTCAATATTCAGAATAACTATCGGCGCGCAAAGGCGGTTCAGGTATTTCAGGGTGAGAATCTGGAAAAATTCATCCATAGTTCCTATGCCGCCGGGGGCGATGAAGAAAATATCGGCGTGCTTTTCCATCAGAGTCTTTCTTTCCGCCATGGTATCAACCATAACGGTATTGTCGCAGTCGAAAATAGGCTCGAACTTGCTTATGAAGTGGGGCGAGATACCCATAACATAACCATCTGAATCCCTTACTCCCCTTGCCGCGGCGCCCATGCAGCCGGAAGCACCTGCTCCGAACACAAGCGAGAAGCCGTTTTCTGCGATTATTTTTCCAAGCTTCTCAATTTCCTTTATATATTTATTTTCGATTTTTTTAGAAGCTCCGCCATACACGCAGGCGTAATATTTTTTTGACATGCTAAAATCCTCCAGTCTGATATCTGATAAGTTTTCTGTATTTTAACCAGACATACTATTATATTAATTATTATAAACAATAATTCATATTTCGTCAATACGCTTTTTGTGTAAATTTTGTAACGATTGTGTGTTATCACATTCATCAGGCACGTAAAACTGATTTTCATTTCAAAAATTACCACTGATATATTTCATTCGGTTGCAGATAATACTTGTGCAAACTCATTTAAGGCGCAAAAATGCTGCGTGCTTAACAATGTTTGAGCAAACGGTATTAAAAAGTATTATCAGCGATACCGTTTGAATTATCATGATATAAAGGAGTGTTTTATAATGAAAGGTATTACCAGCGATCAGGGCAGACAGACTCTTGAACAGTTCAAGATCGAAGCTGCTAATGAAGTAGGAGTTAATCTTAAGAACGGTTACAACGGCGACCTCACCTCCCGCGAGGCAGGCTCTGTCGGCGGACAGATGGTTAAGAAGATGATCGACGCTTATAAGACCGGCAACGTAAGATAAGCTAAGCATCCTATAAAATACCAAGCCCGGAATTACCCGGGAACAGCAATCCGGAGCAGCTGCCGGGCATTTCGCCCGGCGTCTGTTCCGGACATTTTTTATCCTTTCCGCTCATTTTCGATGCAATTCTTAATTTTTCTTAATAAAATACAATATTTAGTGCTAAACCCCTTTATTTTTTCTTAAAGTTGTGATATGATAGTATAGAATAAAACCATCATAAAGGAGCGAATCACTATGAGCGAAAGCTACTACAGACCAACAAAAAAACGCGTTAAGCTTAAATACAAGAACATCGCCCTGCTTCTGGCGATTCTTATGTTGATAATTGTGCTTATCACGGCTTCCTGCAACACTGTAAGAAAAGGAAGAAAGGGCGATAACGCAGATGATAATAAGGGCGCAGTATCGGGCGAGCAGGGCATAACGCCTGATGATGACGGCATTATCAGGGTAACTCTTCCCACCAACCCCTCAGGGCAGGACAATGTTGTTCCGACCCCCTCCGACACCACCCCAGACCCCACAAACCAACGCTCATATGTTTTCGACTTTGTAAATAAAACCCAAGCAGACTTAGGCGTTGGAAACCTTGTTCTTGTAAACAACCGCATAAAGTTCTTAGGCACTGTGAACGAGGATGACCTTGTTATAGTTCACGACCAGAAGAATAAGGCCTACTGGGTAAGCGACAGAAACGTCAAGCTCCTTCCCGTGGCTATGGATGCTCTTAACTCCATGCTATTAGACTTCAAGAACGCCACCCAGAATGGCAACGTTATGGCAAGAAGCGGCTACAGAACGATTGAGTATCAGGAGCAGCTTTATAATGAAGACCTTGCCAAGAACGGTGCGGATTCATCAACATTGGTTGCAATGCCCGGCTACAGCGAGCATCACACCGGCTTAGTGGTCGACTTCACCACCTACGACGGCAAGAGCTATGCCGATTTCACCGGCGAAGGCGACTATGCATGGATAATGGACAACTGCGATAAATACGGCTTCATAAACAGATATCCTGCCGGAAAGGAAAAGCTTACCTTTATCGATAACGAGCCTTGGCACTTCCGCTATGTAGGCATTCCGCACGCTTCAATCATGAAGGATTACGGCTACTGCATGGAGGAGTATATCGACTTCATCAAGAATTACACCATTGATACCAGCATGTATTTAAAGGAGATGCCAAACGGCGCGCAGTACCTTATATACTATGTTCCGATGGTTCATGCCGAAAGCACCGCAATCTACTTCCCGTTGAAGGAAGACCCGCTTTATCCCGATGATACGAGCAAATGGCAGCCCTACCCCTATGAAATATCCGGCAATAATGTTGACGGCTTTATTGTAACCGTAACGCTTAAAGAAGGCACCAAGCCTGCTACCACAGCAAGCACCGTAACCGGTGAGCCTGCCGGTGAGAATTCCGGCGAGGATTCCGGTGACTCCGGCAATTCCGCAGAATAAACCATATCAATAATTTCTTTTTAGGAAAGGAAAATCATAAAAATGTCTGAATGTACACACGATTGCTCCACCTGCTCGCAGAACTGTTCTTCAAGAACCGCTCCGCAGGATATGCACATCGAAACAAACGCTTTGAGCCATGTTAAAAAGGTCATTGGCGTGGTAAGCGGCAAAGGCGGCGTAGGAAAATCGCTTGTAACCTCGCTTTTGGCTGTAGAGGCTCAGCGCCGCGATTTCAAAACCGCCATTCTGGATGCCGACGTTACAGGTCCCTCAATTCCAAAGGCGTTCGGTCTGCATCAGCGGGCTGACGGTGACGGCGAATATATCTACCCTGTTAAGACCAAGATGGGTATTGAGGTAATGTCGGTCAACCTGCTTTTAGAGGATGAAACTCAGCCGGTAGTATGGCGCGGTCCCGTGATTGCAGGGGTAGTAAAGCAGTTCTGGAACGAGGTCGTTTGGAACGATGTTGACTATATGTTCGTTGATATGCCCCCCGGAACAGGCGACGTTCCGCTGACGGTTTACCAGTCTATCCGGCTGGACGGTATTGTAATAGTCACCTCCCCGCAGGAGCTTGTTTCGATGATAGTAGCCAAGGCGGCAAACATGGCTAAGCTTATGAATATTCCGATATTGGGAATAGTTGAGAATATGAGCTATGTAAAATGCCCCGACTGCGGCAAGGAGATAAAGATATTCGGCGAGGGCAACACCGCCGAGACTGCTAAGGAGCTGGGCGTTCCCGTGCTTGCAAAGATTCCGTTTGACAGAGAGCTTTCAAAGCTCTGCGATAACGGCTGTATCGAGCTTTATGAGGGTGACTGGATGAATGAGGCAGCGGAGAAGCTGCTGAAATAAGAATATATAATGTAGTGCGGTGCGGTATCCTTGGCTGGTACTGCACCGTTGTTTTTTCGGTTTAGGAGAATGCTGCCATCACCATGGGTAGGCGCACCCCACCAACATGGAGCAGCGGAGGCTTGGACGCCATAGGCGTCCGGGCGGTAAAACCGCCCATGCGCTTTGCGCATAAGCCTCCGCCCGCACACACTGCGGCGCCCGCAGAAACTGCGATAGAACAGCTGTCCTATAGGGGCGCGCCGGTCTGGAACGCGAATATGAAAAGACCGGTATCAATCCCCGCAAAGCCAAGAGGTCAGACCGCTAAGCCTGACCTCTAAAATTATATCATAGCGTTATGCTTCGTAAGCCCCGACAGCCTTCTGAAGCTTAACATCCACCAGCGCGTCAACCGCGATTCCGTCAGCCTCGTACTCCTCGGAAAAGACGTTTCCATCTTCCCTGATTTTGGCTATAAGCCCCGCTTGGGCAAAGGGAATTTTAAGCTTCATCCGCTTGGCAGTCTCGGGAAGGGCATTTGCAATTGCCTGCAAAAGCTCATCAAACCCGGTTTTGTTCATGGCGCTTATCATGACGGCGCCATCCGGGGCGCTTACCCCATCCGGCAGTAAATCGCACTTGTTCATCACCGTTACAACCGGTATCCCCTCGCAGCCAAGGTCGGCTAAAAGCTCCTCGGTGACCTTCTTTTCTGTTTCGGCATACTCGCTCGAAGCGTCCATTATGTGCAGGATTACATCTGCATTAGCAGCCTCTTCAAGGGTGGACTTGAATGCCTCCACAAGGTGATGCGGTAGCCTTGATATCAGCCCGACAGTGTCAATAAGCGTAACGCTTCGCCCGTCCGGCAGGATAATCGCGCGCGAGGTAGTCTCCAGCGTTGCGAAAAGCTTGTTTTCGGCAAGCACGCCAGCGTCTGTAAGAGCGTTTAAAAGCGTGGATTTTCCAACGTTCGTGTACCCCACTATAGCCGCAGTCAGAACGCCGTCCTTTTTGCGGCGCCTGCGCTGATTTTCGCGCCGCGCAGTGATTTCCTTCAGCTCCGCTTCAAGATACCCTATCCGCGAGCGGATATGCCGCTTATCGGTTTCAAGCTTGGTTTCGCCCGGTCCGCGGGTTCCTATTCCTCCTCCCAGTCGGGAAAGATTTATTCCCATTCCCGCAAGCCTTGGCAGCCTGTAGCGGTTCTGTGCAAGCTCTACCTGAAGCTTGCCTTCCTTGGTGGTAGCCCGCTGGGCGAAGATATCAAGTATAAGCATTGTGCGGTCGATGGTGTGTACATTCACAACATCCTCGATATTTCTTATCTGAGTGGCGGTAAGCTCGCAGTCGAATATCACCTGGTCGATTTCCATATCGCGGCAGGTGTCCGCCATTTCGGCAAGCCTGCCCGAGCCTATGCAGGTAGCACCGTCGTAGGATGGGCGCTTTTGGGTGACAATTGCTGTGACCTCCGCCCCGGCAGTATCGCAAAGCTCGGAAAGCTCGGCTATCGAGCGCTCGGCATCATATTCGCCCGTATCCACCGACACGAGCATTACCTTGGGTTTTTCAATCATATTTTCAGTCATAAGTTCATTCCTCCATGCGTTTGACAGTAAATCGGAAATTTTTTGAAACGCTATCTTATGACCGATTATTCAAAGACAGCGTTTATTCTGCATTGCGAATACGCACTTTATTCATCCCCTTAAAGTATTTTATATAAACAGCACCAACGGCAGACGGTAAAGCATCCACCGTTGGGAGATATATAATCCTAACGCAAAAGTCCTTTATATTCATCCAGCCCGAGCATAAGGTTCATGCACTGAACCGCCGCGCCCGCTCCGCCCTTGCCCAGATTGTCGTATCTGGCGGCGAGCATACATATATCGTTGTCGCCGAAAACGTATATCTGCACCTTCTGCGAACCTGCCATGCCGTTGGCATCCAAAAAGCCGTTGAGGTCTGCCGGGGAGTTGTCAAAGTTCATAACGTCAATAAGCGGCTCGTTTTCGTATGCGCGGCAGATGTATTCCCATACCTGCTTGGAGTGCAGGCGCTTTGAAAGCGTCCTCAAATGAAGCGGAACGCATACCGCTATGCCGTTTCCATAATCCCCTATCATGGGATTTATCGCCGGGCGGTATGAGATTCCGCAGGCGTGCATTATCTCCTTCTGAACCATCATGCTCTGGTCCAAGCCGTATATCCTCACGGATGACAGCCCCTGCGGGCGCTTGGGGTCTTCATACATATTTATCATGTTGGTTCCGCCGCTTGAATATCCCACAACCGACTGTATTATTATAGGATGATACGGCGGCACGATTTTAGCTTTTACAAGCGGGTTAAGGATAAGCGAAGCCCCTGTTGAAATAGTCGCCGGAAGGGCGGTATACCTTGAAATGGCTATTCTGCGGTGCTGCTCCGGCGAAAGCTCAGGCAGACCGTAAGCCCAGCTTGGGGCAAGGCGGTAGGCGTTTGAGGTGTCTAACACCTTTGTAGCGCTGTTTTTAATTAGGGGGAGAGTTTCCGTAACCGTCTGCGCGGACTGGCAGAGTATTACTATATCCGCCGTGTTTAAAAGGTTGACCCTCTGCTCGGGGGTGAAGGTGGATTTATCCTCTAAACAGATAACCTCCAAATCACTTCTTCCATTAAGAAGAGCGCCAATATTAAGGCTGACGGCGCCATAGTGACCGTCTACAAGTACCTTTTTAACCATCTGTATCTAAACCTTTCCGGAAAGTATTAATATCAAGCATCTGCGGCGAAAACAAATATCACGGGCGAGCGAAGCAGTCTCCCCCAAAAGCAATTCTACAAAAACAGACAGTTTTCACCGCTTGGATATACTCCTATACAAAATAATTTTCACATATTTTTAGCCGTTTGTCAATGCCTAAAAGGTTAATTATTTATTACAATTTAATTTTTTCTCCAATAATAGTGTTTACTTTTTCAAAAAACCTGATAAAATATAAGTATACACTGCAATATTTTCAGCCGCTTGGTTGTATTGTAATTGAAACATGAATGAATACCGACTTCCGGGCTTGGGATTTTTCGGTATGAAGAATTACAGACAGAAAGGAGTTCTTGCTGAATAACCGATATCTCGCAAAATAATACGGTTATTGCTATAATCAGCAAACGTGAAAGATAATGCAAACTAAAGACGTCAACGTTTACATATCTTCCGTTGTTGATAAATACTCGGACATGGTATACCGCACAGCGTATCACGCCCTGTGCGATACCCACTATGCCGAGGATATCACTCAGGAGGTATTTCTAAAGCTATGCCGCCTGCTTCCGGACTTCGAGTCGGAGGAGCATGAAAAGGCATGGATTTTAAGAGTCACTATTAATATGTGCAAAAATTACAATAAGAAAGCCTATTCCCACCCGAATATCGAGCTTACGGAGAATATTCCCGCAAATGATAAGTACCAATCGGACGGCAGCGTGATGAGCGCAGTAAACGCCCTTCCCGAAAAGTACCGCACGGCAATCTACCTTTACTACTTCGAGGGCTACCCGATAAAGGAAATAGCGCAGATTATGGGCTCGAATCAGAATACAGTATCGTCGCTTCTGATGAGGGCAAGAAAAAAACTTGGCAGTATGCTGGAAGGAGAGTTTGGCGATGAATTTTCTAACTGAATATAAAGACGAAGTCGGTTCTCTTTGTCTGAGCGCCGAGTTCAAGGAGGACCTTAAAAAAGCCTGCATTTCTGAGGCTGCAAAGGCTGTCGGCGAGGATGAAAAGCCCCGGATAGAAGCGACCGAGGGCGGAGCTTCAAATAAAGATGTCCTTTCCAAAATGAAGCTCTATAAATACATCTCGATAGCCGCGTGCCTTATAGCGGCGGTATCATCAATAGGCGTTATTTCGCTGATGACCTCGAAAATTCAGATGAAGGCCGCAGACAATCGCGGATTTGCCGGCGATTATTACGAATCCCCGAATGAAACCGCCGAGGAAAGCGACGACATTTCACTTTCAGATTTCGATGGCGATTATGATGCGGATGAGTCGGCAGATGAGCCGGTAGTAGCCTCTAACGGCATCGAGCCGCTGTATGACGAACCGGTAGAGGGCTACGATACCACAGATAATGCCATTGCGGTTGATGACCCGGTGGAAGAATCCGATTCAGAACTGCCCCAAAGCGATATGTCAACCTACTCGATATCCATGAATTCCCCCGACTATGACGGCGACTATAACACCGAGGATTATGTTCTTATGCTCACCTCATCGGCGTATGTTAAAACCGCCAACCTCTACGACGACAGCAGCGAGCTTGCAGAGGCTGTCCCCCAGGATAGCTACGCAAATAACATCTCAGACGATGAGGAAACGGCAGATCCGGTAGAGCCGGCAGCGCCAAGGGAAGCATCCGGCTATACTACCGCCTACAATTTCTACGACCTTCTTTCGGGTCAGCTAAAGCAGGAAGCTGAATCAGGCGGCGCAAGCCTTGTAAGAATGAGGATAACCGGTATCGACAGCCGCTCAAGCTCCCCCGCCCCGGCGGGAAAATCCTCCTACACGCCGTATAGCGTAAACATCGAATACGACTACCTGAACCAGACCGGCTGCAATGTAAACGCGCGCGTTTGGATAAAAGGAACCGAGGACAATCAGATCGATGGTATGCCGATATACGAAGAGGGCGATATCATCCTAACCAGCCTGTATGTAAACAAAAACGGCAGCGTAACCGTTGTTGACGAGCTTTTGTATGACGTTTATACCATGAGCGAGCAGGACATTGCATATCACCGGTACTACGATAAAATCAACCCCGGCTACACCGATATGGGCATTCTGGACGAGGAAAGAAGCTTTGTAACAACGACCGAAAACAACCCGGTGGAATACGTTCACAAGGCTGTGACAAAGGAGCTTTCAAGGTATATCCGCCGCAAGATAGTCGGCGAGAATTATGATTTTGTAGACCTTGAATGGCTGGGCAAGGTAAGCTTTGGCGAGGCTGAGCCTTGGCAGGAGCCTGAGCCGGAAACTGAGGATAACCCGCAGACGCCGGACGATGCTCAGCAGTCAGATAATCAGAGCGACCCCGAAATTGAGCCGATAAAGAACGCACGTGTTAGAACCACCGATGAAAAAATGATAATCACCTTTGCCGGCGAGCAGGTCAAGCTGGGCGACGAGGCAAGCTGTGAATACATTGGATCGACGTTTAAAAACTCCGCAAGCAGCACCAATTCCACCGATTACTATTCAATAGCAATGTTCGTTGGAGGAAAGCTGACCTTCAGCTCGACCGAAGCCTTCAAGGGCGGACTTACCGAGATAGAGATAACAAACGTTGGATGCCCGCTCGATCTGAGCTTCAACGGAGTAAGCGTGGGCGACAGTCTGGAATCGGCGGTAAAGACGCTTGGAATAAAAGACCCGTTAGACCCCAACTGCACACTTACCTACAAGGGAACAACGATTACCGCTACTATGAAGTTTGAGTATGGTACATTGGCGAAGATAGTTATTAAGTAAATATTCAGAGCAATAAAATACCGGCGAGAGATCGATAATTCAGATCTCCCGCCGGTTTATTATGCATTTACAGCAGTGTAAACTGATCCGGATTCTCCAGATCCTTGGCAAACGGTCCCGCAGCGGGAAGCGTTTTTGTTCTATACTTTGAAAGCTCCGCCGCCTTTTCTTCGGATATTATATGCGCCGATTCCACCTCGGATTTAGCCTTCAGGGTCATTGCCTGAACGCCCTGAGTATCCCTTGCCGCCTTGGGCAGTATCATGCCGGTATTGAAGATTATCGCCCTGCCGTTTGTTGAGCGCAGCATCACATTTGCGCCCTCCCCGACATCCAGAATCTCGACAAGCCCGGATTTTACCGAGTATGCCTTATTCAGCATTTTGCGGTTGGTTTTAGTCTCATAGGAGCTTAGCGGGACCTTTGCCGCCTTGCCGTTTTTATAGATAAACATAAGGCAGCCGGAATAATCAAGCGTTGCCGCCATTGCAATAACGTTTTCGCCCTCTTCAAATTTCAGCGTTACCGGTATATAATCGCCTAAAAGGCTCGCCTTTGAATCCGCAAAGGACGACGCCTTGGCTTTGTATACGTTTGCCCTGTCGGTAAAGAACAAAAGCTCTGCGCGGTTGTTGGATTCAAGCTCGGTCGTTATAACGTCGTTTTCCTTGACCTTCTGCTCGCCTGACATTCTAAGCGACTGCATGGTTATCTTCTTGAAGTACCCGCCCTTGGTCAAGAACAGCTTGCAGGGGTAATCTGGAACCTCCTTGACTACCTTTTCCTCCGGCTCGTCGTCAAGATATATTATCTCGGTCCTTCTGGGCTGACCGTATTTTTCGGCGACCTTTTTAAGCTCGTCTATGATAATAAGCTTGATTTTGCGGTCGCTGCCTAAGATGTCCCGCATTTCGGCGATGTCCTTTTCAAGCTGCTCTATATCCGCGATTCTGTTTAAGATAAACTCGCGGTTCAGGTGCCTTAGCTTGATTTCGGCGACGTATTCCGCCTGAATTTCGTCTATCGAGAAGCCTATCATAAGGTTTGGCACAACCTCGGATTCCTCGTCAGTCTCGCGCACTATCTTAATCGCCTTGTCGATATCCAGAAGTATCTTTTCAAGGCCCTCCAATAGGTGCAGGCGTTCTTCTTTCTTTTTAAGGTCGAACTTTGTTCTGCGGCGAACGCAGTCCATCCGAAAATCTATCCACTCACGGATGATGGCGTTGACTCCCAAAACCTTGGGGTAGCCGTGAACAAGGATGTTGAAGTTTGCCGAAAAGCTGTCCTGCAATGGTGTTAGCTGGTAAAGCTTGCGCATCAAAGCGTCAGGGTCTACTCCGCGCTTTAAATCTATCGCGATTTTAAGACCGCTCAAATCGGTTTCGTCGCGGATGTATGAAACTTCCTTCATGCCGCCCTTGGCAAGCTCTATAATCTTTTCGATTATGGCTTCAACGGTTGTTGTCGGCGGTATTTCGGTTATTTCTATACAGTTGGCTTCCTTATCATAGGAGAATTTTGCCCTGATTTTTACAGCTCCCCTGCCGGTATCGAATATCTGACGGAGCTTATCGGCGTCGTGAATCATATATCCACCGCCCGGGAAGTCGGGACCCTTCATAGTCTCCAAAGCGTCAAATTCAGGGTCGCGGATGATGGATATCGTCGCCTCGCAAAGCTCCTTCAGGTTGAACGGGCAGACCGCCGAAGCCATTGAAACGCCTATTCCCACATTGGAATTTACAAGTATTGACGGAAATGTTACCGGCAGAAGCTCCGGTTCCAGCATGGTGTTATCGTAGTTGGGCACGAAGTTTACGGTATCCTTGTCGATATCCCCGAAAAGCTCGTTGCATATGGGGTCGAGCTTGGCTTCGGTATAACGCGAGGCAGCGTATGCCATATCGCTTGAATACGCCTTGCCGAAGTTGCCCTTTGAATCGATATAAGGGTGCAGCAGCGCTTCATTGCCGCGCGCTAAGCGCACCATCGTCTCATAAATAGCCTGGTCGCCGTGGGGGTTGAGCTTCATTGTCTGACCAACGATATTTGCGGACTTCGTCTTGGGACCGGTTAAAAGACCCATCTTATACATGGTGTAAAGCAACTTGCGGTGGGAGGGCTTGAAGCCGTCAATCTCAGGGAAGGCGCGCGATACTATTACGCTCATGGCGTAGGGCATATAGTTTTTTTCAAGAGTTACAGTTATAGGCTCGCCGACTACCGTTCCCGCGCCGTTTATATACGCCTGCGACTGCCGGTCGGAAAGCTTGCGCGGCTTTTCATCGGTTTTCTTTTTCTTTGGCATTGGTTTGCTCCTTTATTTATGTTAAATCAGCTGATATCCGCCATTTCCAGATAATCATGGCCGTTGTTGTTGATGAACTCCTTGCGGGCAGATAGATTGTCGCCTAAAAGCATATCGAACATGAACTTTGTGTGCTCTGCCTCGTCGGGAGTGACCTGTATCAGTCGGCGGGTTTCGGGGTTCATGGTGGTAAGGCTCATCATATCAGGCTCGTTCTCACCAAGTCCCTTTGAGCGCTGGATGGTGAACTTCGCGCTGCCTATCATCTTCATTATCTCAATCCGCTCATTTTCGTCATAGGCGAAATAGGTTCTGTCCTTGGTGTTAATCTCATAGAGCGGAGATTCCGCGATGTATACATATCCCTTTTCGATAAGCGTGGGCGCGAGAGTATAAAGCATAGTCAGGATGAGGGTGCGTATCTGGAAGCCGTCGTAATCAGCATCGGTGCAGATTACAACCTTATTCCAGCGCAGGGCGTTGAGATTAAACGAGGACAGCTCCTTGTTCTTGGCGCTCTTGACTTCTACTCCGCAACCTAAAACCTTCATAAGGTCGGTGATGATCTCGCTTTCGAAAATCTTATTGTAGCTTGCTTTCAGGCAGTTTAAAATCTTGCCCCTTACCGGTATAACCGCCTGAAACTCGGCGTTGCGGGCAAGCTTTACCGAGCCTAACGCGGAGTCGCCCTCCACTATATAAAGCTCGCGCTGAGAGACATCCTTGGTGCGGCAGTCGACAAACTTTTTCACCATGTTTGCCATATCAAGCTTTTCGGCGTACAGCTTTTTGGTGTTGACGCGGGTCTTCTCGGCAGACTCGCGGGAGCGCTTGTTGATCAGCACCTGGTCGCAGATTTTATTTGCATCCTCGGGGTTCTCGATGAAGTAAACCTCTAACTGGTGCTTTAAAAACTCGACTGCGGCATCGTAGATGAACTTGTTGTTTATTGCCTTTTTGGTCTGGTTTTCGTAGGATGTCTGCGTAGAGAACGAGCTTGAAACCATTATAAGGCAATCCTCAACGTCCACAAACTGAAGCTTGGCTTCGTTTTTCAGATACTTGTTGTTACTCTTCATATAGCTGTCGAGGAAGGATGTGAACGCCTGGCGAACCGCCTTTTCGGTCGAGCCGCCGTATTCAAGAAAGCTGGAGTTGTGGAAGTACTCAGCGAGCTTGACTGTCTTAGAAAAGCAGAACGCGAAGTTGTACTTTACCTTATATTCGTTCATATCCTCCCTATCCTTGCCCTTGCGCTCGGCAGTCCATAAGCGCGGCTGGGTCAGGGAGGAATCCCCTGCTATCTCCTGAACATAGTCTAAAATTCCGTTTTCATAGAGATACTCAAAGCTTTCAAATCCGCCATCCTCGTTCTGATACTTCAAAACAAAGGTGATGCCGGGGTTGACTATCGACTGCTTTTTAAGAACATCGCAGAAGTACTCCTTTTCTATGACGATATCGGTGAAGACCTCTAAATCAGGCTTCCAGCGGGTCTTTGTGCCTGTCTGACGGCGCTTTGAAGGCTCCTTGGAAAGACCGCCGATATTCTCGCCCTTTTCAAAGTGGAGCTTATACAAAAAGCCGTCCCTGTTTACCTCAACATCCATATATTCTGAGGAATACTGAGTTGCACACGCGCCCAATCCGTTTAAGCCCAGAGAATACTCATAGTTGTCCCCCGAGACGTTATCGTATTTGCCGCCGGCGTAGAGCTCGCAGTATACAAGCTCCCAGTTGTAGCGGTTTTCGGCCTTGTTGAAGTCCACCGGGCAGCCTCTGCCCATATCCTCGACCTCGATGGAGTTATCGTTATATCTTGTAACGCTGATTTTGGAGCCGTAGCCCTCGCGCGATTCGTCGATTGAATTGGAGATTATTTCAAACACCGAATGCTTGCAGCCCTCCAGCCCGTCTGAGCCGAAGATTACTGCCGGGCGTTTTCTTACCCTGTCCGCACCCTTAAGGGAGCGTATCGCTTCGTTGCCGTATTCTTTTTTGGAAGAAGTTTTTGCAGCCATATAGCCATTTCCTTTCGCTGATTTTACGCAATATGTAGTTATTATAGCACGATTTCGGGGAAAATGCAAGTACCACAAAAGCAGCGTCGCAAGGCAAGGCTTAGAACCGGAATGGACTAAGCTGCCGGGATAAAATATCGTCCGTTAACAGATATGGAATGCTCGTTATCGGATAAAGAATGCTCATTATTGCCGAGTAGAAATAACGAGCATAACGAGCATCCTTATACAAATATACAGTAATTATTCAATAATAATTTATAATCATATAATAACTACTATATTCATTGGAGGAAAAGCCTATTTTTTATGTCCCATTATGCAAACATATGTTCAACTTCAACACTATTATAGTCTTATTTTAATGTAAATTAATCAGTAATATTAATCATGTTATCAGTTGAATGCTCAAAATGCTCGTTATGCTCGTTATTTTCTCTCGGTACATAACGAGCATTGCCTGTCTGTTTTCCGCCGCACACATCTGCATAAATTCATCCTTGTCCCAATAAAATATACTGATATTCATAACAAAGGACTTGGTAACATGAAAAAGCAAAGCGTTCTATACGGCTCCTTTCTTCTGATGCTTTCGGTGATAGTATCACGCGTGGCGGGGCTTATCCTGAAGATCCCGCTGGCAAACATGCTGGGCGGCACCGGCATGGGCTACTATTCCAGCGCCTATGCGGTGTTTATGCCGCTATACGCCCTCTGTGCGGGGAGTCTTCCACCAGCAATCGCGCAGAGCGTTTCTGAGAGCGCGGCATTCGCACACACCTCTCGGATAGCAAAAACCAAGCGCTCGGCACTGATATTTTTCAGCGCGGTAAGCCTTGCAGTGTCGCTTATCCCGCTTCTGTTCGCGGACTTCATCTCGGCGCGAATCATCGGCAACCCCGAAGCTAAGCTTTCGGTTATGGCTATATCCCCCTGCATATTCTTCGGGACGGTCACAGCCATCTATCGCGGCTACTATGAGGGGCTAAAAAACATGACCCCCACAGCCGTTTCGCAGATGGCGGACGCGATAGTCAAGCTTGCCTCGGGCTTAGGGCTTGCCTATGCCGTTCAGAGCTATGCAAACAGCCTTTACATGAACGCTCAGCCGGTTTTCGGCAAGATGTGCCTGAACGAATACGAAGCGGCGGCGGCTTCCCTGCCAT
>CALDFS010000228.1 GCA_937942105.1 uncultured Ruminococcus sp.
ATCAAAGGCTTTTGAGGACAGCTATCTGGAAACGCTGGCAGTCTACCGCAAAATTGCGGCTAAGCTTTTAGATGATGATATACTGCTCTTCCACGGCTCAGCCATTGCCGTGGACGGCGTGGGGTATCTTTTCACCGCCAAAAGCAACCGGCAAAAGCACCCACACAAGGCTCTGGCGAGAGATGCTTGGTGAGCGGGCGGTCATGGTCAACGACGATAAGCCGCTGCTCAGAATCTCTGACGGCGGAGTCACTGTTTACGGAACTCCTTGGGACGGCAAGCACCGTTTAAGCACAAATATCGCCGTACCGCTGAAAGCCATATGTATTTTGGAACGTGGTGAGCAGAACCGTATCGCTCCCATAACCAAGCGCGAAGCTCTGCCGATGCTTTTGCAGCAGAGCTATCGCCCGAACGACGCCGCCGCAATGACAAAAACTGTCACGCTGGCGGACAGGCTGGGCACATCGGTAGCTTTATATCGTCTGCAATGCAACATGGAACCGCAGGCGGCGGAGATATCATATAAAGCCATGTCAGAAAGGAAAGATAAGGAATGAAGCTGAAAGAAGGATTCATAACCATGCAGTCCGACGGCGAGCAGATCATGGTTTCGGTCGGCGATACCAAATTTGCGGGACTTGTCCGCTCCAACAAAACCGCAGCATTCATTGTGGACTGTCTGAAATCGGAGACCACCAAGGATGAAATAGTTGAAGCCATGGCGGAAAAGTATGATGCTCCCAAGGATATCCTTACCAAGGATGTAGAAGGTATCCTTGCAAAGCTGCGTTCAATCGGTGCGCTGGATGAATAACAGCATGACCTATGAGCAGTATCTTGCCGAAAACGGCTCTCTGACCTATACCTTTAAGGGATGCAGTATGAATCCCATGCTCCGCGAGGGCAGAGATATCTTTACGGTGAAAGCCAAGACTGCCGAGCGCTGCCGCAAATACGATGTGGTTCTTTACCGCAGACCTCCGAACCGGTTCGTACTGCACAGGATCGTAAAAGTCAGGGAGAAGGACTATGTTATCATCGGCGACAACTGCATAAATAAGGAATACGGAATTAAGGATGAGGATATAATCGGCGTTATGACCGGATTTGTCCGCAAGGGTAAGGAGTATTCCGTTTCCGACCCAAGATATCGTTTATATGTGCATATATGGTGCGACTTTTTGTGTCTGCGCATAGGATTGCTTCGGCTTCGCACGCTGGCAGGACGAATCAAAAGAAAGCTGAAAGGGTGAACCTTGGATGAGAAGCTGTGAGAAGCAAATAATCTATCTGATAGGCTGTGCTCTTCACGATACCATGCCGGAAGCGGCTGTCATTGATGATATTGACTTGGAAGATCTGTTTCGCTTGGCAAGTGCTCACACCCTGACGGCTATTACCTGCATGGCTCTCGAAAAGGGACACGCCTTTGATTCTGCTTCCGAAGATACAGCGAAAAAATGGAAGGAAGCCAAGGACAAAGCCATCCGCAAAATAATGCTGATGGATGCCGAGTGTAAAAAAATCACTGACTATATGAAATCGGAGCATATCCGTTATATGCCGCTTAAAGGGATGGTTTTAAAGGATATCTATCCCAAATACGGTATGCGTCAGATGGCTGACTACGATATATTATGCGACAATAATCCGTCCGTCCAAGCCAAGCTTTCGGCGTTTATGGCAGAGCTTGAATATGAGGGCAAGGGCAGCGGGATTGGCGTGCACGATGCATATTACAAGCCGCCGGTATATAATTTCGAGCTTCACAGGGCGCTTTTTGGGGAGAGTCACGGTGCTGTTCTGAATGAATACTATAAAAACATCAGCGAAAAGATGATTTCGGATGATGGCATCCAATACCGCTTCAGCGACGAGGATTTCTATATTTATATGACCGCCCATGCCTATAAGCATTTTTCTGTTTCGGGAACCGGGCTTCGCACTTTGGTTGATTTCTATGTCTATAACCTGAAAAAGGGCGGCGCTATGAATCGGGAGTATCTGCAATCCGAGTTGGAATCGCTGGGCATAGCGGACTATGAACGCGGAAGCTGTTTGCTTGCGGATAAGCTTTTCGCAGTACCGAATCCGGATTTTTGCGACACGCTGACCGAGGATGAAACAGCACTGCTCGAATATTATCTTGGCAGTGGGACGTACGGAACCGTCTCAAACCTCGTATCCAAGAAAATGACCGAGATTCAGGGCGACGGTAAGCCCATCAGCGGCAGAACAAGGCTGAAATACATCTTATCAAGGCTGTTTCCGGGAAGACAGTGGTGCAAGGAAAACTATCCCTTATTCTATAAATATCCTGTGTTCCTTCCTGCTTTATGGATATACAGGATTTTCCGGGGACTTGTGAAAAGAAGAAAGCATATCGCCGGTGAAATCAAAGCTGTTAAAAGGTCAAAAATGTAGATGGAACTGCGGCATTAAACAAATATATAACAAGCGGCAGAGTAAAACCTCTGCTCATGATAACACTTCTTCATAAGAACGGCGGGTAAGCAATAATATGCTTGCCCGCCGTTCTGTTATTGCAGATATGTGCTTCCAGTCACAGATAGATTTTATACTTATTTCCCGTTAAAAAGTGTCTGGACCATGTATGGTCGTTGAATCGTCGCAAGACCCACCGTATTGCGGTTTTGTGCCTGCCTTTTGGAATGATTTCAGACAAGGCCTAGTATAAGTATATGGATTCGTCAGCCAATTAAAAGGATCAAATCCACAGAAAATTGCAAAAATATAGCAAAAGTGCCTAATCACATCACTGTAAATTAGACACTTCAATAAAATTTTGGCGGAGAGGAAGGGATTCGAACCCTTGTGCCTTTTGGGCAAACGGTTTTCAAGTGTTTATGGCTATTCGGAATTTATAAGAACATAGCCGAAATTGCATGAAGATAGAGAACCTGTAAATTGGCTTGCCAAGGTACTTTGCGTGAACTCAAAGCCCGAAAAGCGCCTGAAATCGCCGCTTTATAAAATCGGCTCGAAAACGTCATTTTAGGAGAGAAAAATGCACGTTGGAGAGAAATCGGGGAGACACTTGGAGAGACGGGATAGCACCTACCATGCTGATTTTATTGATGGGAGCTATCACAAATGAGAGAAAATCAAGGCTTTTTCAATCAGCTCCGCACAGATTATCCTGACGGAGTATCAAAAGAACAGTTTTACAAAATCGCTCATATCAGCAAATCAACTGCACGTTATCTTCTTGACAGCGGCAAGGTTCCATGCCTGAACACCGGAAAGAAAACACACCGTTATTTGATTATGACCGAGGACGTTATAAGGTATCTGAAAGACCGTGAAAAACACCCGGACAGGTACATGGTCATTGATGGGTGGTATTCGGAACGGTCAGGAGTGCAAAAAGAGTTTGTTTCATACCGAAGCGAGCTGCGAAAGCTTTCCAAAAATCAGATTAAGGAGTTTCAAGAGCATATTGACAGCCGAACAAGTGAGTATGACGATTTGCTTGATGTTAAAAGCGTCAGCAAAATTACCGGCTATAGCTGCTCTACAATATGCCGATGGTGTGAACAGGGCTGTCTGAAATCGTTCAGAATTTCAGGAATGTACAGGATACCAAAAGAATGGCTTGTGAACTTTCTTGCTTCGGAGTTTTCCGGGGAGATTGTCAGGAAATCACGAAAGCATCTTGAGATTATAAAGAGTTTTTTGAAAAAGCAGGGTGCGATTTGAAAGTGAATATTTTGGTACTATTGGTCTGGCTTTAGAATCGCTCGGAAATCTAACTGAATATTAGCAAAGCCCCGTTATTGTACTCTGTGAATCAGAACAATGATGGGACTTTTTGTATGAAATCAAAAAGGAAGGTGAAAACAATTATGTCCGTATTCCGAATAGAAAGAACCAAAGACTACACCGTAATGTCAAACTGCCATCTGCGAGACAAAAGACTGTCCCTCAAAGCCAAAGGTCTTTTATCTCAAATGCTGTCCTTACCCGAAGATTGGGACTACACCCTCTCAGGTCTTGCCTACATAAACCGTGAGAAAATAGACGCTATCCGTCAAGCTGTTCGTGAGCTTGAATCGGCAGGATATATCGTAAGGTCGAGAAAGCGTGATGAAAAAGGCAGACTTCAAGGCTCGGATTATGTTATCTATGAAAAGCCTGTGTCGGACTTGCCTGCATTGGAAAATCCAACATTGGATAATCCTATGTTGGAATCCCCTACGTTGGATAATCCAACGCAATTAAATACTAAGATAACAAATACTAAAAAACAAAATACTGATTTATCAAATACTCATTCGATTCTTTCTGCTGACAGCAATGATTTTTCAACACCAACAGCTCACGAACCGAAAGAACCGAAGCGAAGCGAAATCACGCTCGCACAGATGAACAGTTGTCGTGAAGATGTCAAGGAGCGTATCGAGTATGAAATACTTGCAGAGCAGTATCCCGGTAATGACTATCTCGAAACAATCGTTGAGCTAATGGCGGAAACCCTTTGCTCGGCAAAGCGGAACATCAGAGTTGCGGGTGACGAGCTACCTGCGGAGGTCGTAAAAGAACGGCTTATGCAGGTAGACAGCGAGATTGTGGGGTTTGTTTTGGATTGCCTGAAGATGAATACTACCAAGATTCGCAACATCAAGCAGTATCTTTTGACTACGCTGTATAACGCTCCGGTCACTATAGGCAGCCACTTTACTTCACTTGTGAACCATGACCTTTACGGAATGGACGGTTAGTCAAGAAAAATAAAAAGCAAAGGAGCTGATGAATAATGCAGGAAGAAGTAGAAATGCGGGCTGTTACCCTTGCAATCTCAACATCAAAGCTGTCGGGCAGACTTCTCAAGGCGGCAATTGCTAAGGTCTTGAAAGAAGCAAGCAAGCCAAAGGATAAGTCTCCCACAGTAAAGCATGGCAAGCAGTCATTGAAGGAGCTTATGGCAAAAGACGCAGGAGCTTCGAGCATTGAAGCAACCAATCTTCGGGTAGGCTCTTTCGACAGAGTAGCGAGAAAGTACGGCGTAGATTATGCTGTCTACAAGGAAAAAGCTCCCGGAAACAAGGACAAGTATTATATATTCTTCAAGGGCAGAGACGCAGACGCAGTTTCAGCCGCTTTCAAAGAGTACTCAGCCAATCAGATACGCAAAGAAACAAATCAGCCGTCGGTGGTGGCTCATCTGCATAAGCTTGTGGAACAGGTCAGGAACGCTATCAAGAATCCGGTCAAGAACAAGGATAAGGGACTGGAGCTGTGAACATGAAAAAGATGAATGTTAAGAAACTTGTCGTAACAAATCTGCCGTATGGCTTTATAGCCCTGCTTTTCACTAAGTTAGGACAGGCGGTAAGACTGTCCCCCGGAAATGACATAGCTTCAAAACTTAGCGGTATTTTAGACGGACTGGATATGGCTTCGCAGCCGGCAATGCCGAGCTTTCACCCTTTTGACTTGCTCATCGGCACTGCAATAGCGGCAATCATTCGGCTTATCGTATATGTCAAGGGCAAGAACGCAAAGAAATTCCGAAAGAATGAAGAATACGGCTCTGCAAGATGGGGTAAGCATGAGGATATTGAGCCGTACATAGACCCGGCGTTTGAGAATAATATAATTCTCACACAAACGGAGCTGCTCACTATGAATAACCGTCCCAAGAATCCCAAGACGGCAAGGAACAAGAATGTTCTTATCATAGGCGGCTCGGGTTCGGGTAAAACTCGCTTTTGGTTGAAACCAAATCTTATGCAGTGTCAATCTGAAAAGTATCCCTGTTCATTCGTTGTTACCGACCCGAAAGGAACGGTTCTAATCGAATGCGGAAGGATGCTTCAGCACTACGGTTACAAGATAAAAGTAATGAACACAATTAACTTTGCCAAATCCATGCACTACAATCCGTTTGCATATATCCACTCGGAGAAAGACATCTTGAAGCTTGTTACAACGCTAATATCCAACACTAAAGGCGAAGGCAAGGGCGGTGACGATTTTTGGGTAAAGGCGGAAACCCTTCTCTACTGCGCACTTATCGGTTACATACACTACGAAGCTCCCAAAGAGGAACAAAACTTCTCAACCCTCATTGAGTTTATTAACGCAATGGAAGTCAGAGAAGATGATGAGGAATTTGAAAATCCTGTTGACCTCATGTTCAAGGAGCTTGAAAAGGAAAAGCCCAATCACTTCGCATTAAGGCAGTATAAGAAATACAAGCTTGCGGCGGGTGATATATGCTCTAAGTGACTTCTTAATCATGATTTTGTCATGG
>CALDFS010000229.1 GCA_937942105.1 uncultured Ruminococcus sp.
ATTCCGTGTTGGAACGCTCCACCTGCCTTCGCCGGAAATACGGCGCGATCATTGTCCGGAACGACGAGATCATCTCCACCGGCTACAACGGCGCGCCTAGAGGCCGCCGCAACTGCTCCGACCTTGGCGTCTGCACCCGGGAGAGCCTTAAGATTCCCTCCGGGGAGCGATATGAGCTTTGCCGCAGCGTCCATGCCGAAATGAACGCGATCATAAACGCCCCGCGTGAGCGTATGCTGGGTGCAACCCTGTATTTATGCGGCAGGGAAGTCTCAACCGGCGAATACATTAAAAATTCCTGCTGCTGCTCAATGTGCAAAAGGGTTATTATCAACTCGGGCATTGAAAGAGTAATTATCCGGGATGATGACGAAAATTATCGCGTGATCCCCGTGTTCGACTGGATAATCAACGATGAATCCGTAGCCGGTGAATCCGGTTACTAATGGCTGGTGAATATATTGTCAACTGAATTTATTACCCACTCCTCCGCTGAGACGATAGAAGTCGGCAAAATAATAGGTAAGATGCTTCGCGGCGGCGATATCATTGCCTTTAAGGGCGGCTTGGGGGCAGGGAAGACCACCATCACCCACGGCATAGCCCTTGGTATGGGACTTAGGGACGATGTTTCAAGCCCCACCTTTGCAATCGTCAATGAATATATAGGCGATAAAATCAGCCTTTGCCACTTTGATATGTACAGAATCAGTGCGGACGAGCTTGAATCCATCGGATTTTATGACTATCTTACCGATGATAGGGTGCTGGCGATAGAGTGGAGTGAAAATATTGCCGAAGAGCTTCCCGAAGGCGTTATAACGATAGAGATACTTCGCACCGGCGAGAATGACCGCAAGATTATAGTTACTGGAGATGAAAGATTTGACGATATTGGCGCTTGATACTTCGGGCAAAACAGCCTCCTGCGCCGTCCTGCGCGACGGTGTTGTGCTGGGCGAAACCTCGGTCTACACAAGGCTGACCCACTCGCAGGTGATACTTCCGTTTGTAAAGCGGCTTTTGGGGGATGTTAACCTTGCGCTTGACGATATTGATATCATTGCCGCTGCGAACGGTCCGGGGTCGTATACCGGGCTGAGAATCGGAATTGCAATGGTAAAGGGGCTTTGCTTTGACGGAAAAAGGGGCATAGGGGATTCTACTCTTGAAGGGCTTGCAGCCAACTGCCTTGCTGCTAAGGCAAGGGTTTTTGCCGTTATGTCGGCAAGACCGGGGATAGTCTATTTCGGCGCATACGATTCGGACGGTGAACGCCTTACAGCGGTCGTTCGGGACTGCGTTACCGAGCTTGAAAAGCTCAAAGAGTATGCCGCCGACTATAGCGGTGACATAATCCTTGTGGGCGACTGCGCACAGGCTGTAAAGCAATCCATCTTTGCAGATGATTCAAGGATAAGGCTTGCACCGACTGCGGATATCCTGCAAAAAGCCTCGGGAATAGCACAGGCGGCGCTGTGGCATATCGATGAAGCTGGCACCGCAGAGACGCTGAACGCACGGTATTTACAGATAACCAAGGCTGAAAAGGATTTATTGGAGAAAAATAAATAGATTTTGAAAGGACGATAATTATTATGAAGATAGGAATAGGAAACGACCATGCGGGAACAGATTTAAAGCTTGCAATCTGCCAGCATTTAGATGAAATCGGAGTGGAGTACATAGACTACGGCATAGCCCCCGGCGAGAAGATAGACTACCCCGACGCCGCAGAGCGCGTCTGCCGGGAGGTTGTAAAGGGCACTGTTGACAGAGCAATTTTAATCTGCGGAACCGGAATAGGCATATCCATTGCCGCTAATAAGATTAAGGGAATCCGCGCCTGCGCCTGCTCGGACAGCTTTTCGGCAAAATACACCCGCCTTCACAACGACGCCAACGCCCTCTGCCTTGGCGGACGTGTAGTGGGAGCTGGTCTTGCCTGTGAGCTTGTAGATCTATTTCTGACAACCGAATTTGAGGGCGGCAGACATCAGAGAAGGGTAGACCTTATCACAAAGTTGGAGGAAAAGGGATAATCCGATTCTTTTAGCTCTGCATATAAAATAGCAAACATCCTCTGCTTTTCGGCAGGGGATGTTTTATGTAAAGAATTCAGGCTTTACAGATTGTTATAATGCCGTAAACAGCGAATAAGGCATATCCTTTTCCCTGGAAATATATTCCGTCTGATTAAGCCCCGATTCGCCGCTGATAGCCGCCCTTATCAGACTTTTTGAAAGCCCGGGAACATCCTCTCGCTCAAGCGCTTCGGCGATATCCACCCATATAACCTCGCTGTTTTCGTCATTATCCGAGCGCGGAACGCCGCCAACATAGCTAACCTTAAAGCAAACGTACCAGTCATGAACGTTAAAGCGTATGCCTATTATCCTTTCGGGGGATATTTCAACACCGGTTTCCTCCATGAATTCGCGCACAATTGCCTGTTCCGGCGATTCGCCTATATTGATATATCCACCCGGGATGATAAGCTTACCGTTTCCCGAGCCGTATGTATGCCGGGCTAAAAGTACCTTTCCGTCCTTAATAAGCACGCCCGAAACGCTCTTGCCCCAATCGGTATTTTCACCGTTCATCAGTATTTACCTTGCCTTTCTTCGTGATTTGTCCGTTGAAAAAGTATTCTTCAAGCTCTGAAATCAGTCTGTTTTTCTCGATTACAGGCGATTCACCGCGATGGCTTGGGATGAAATACTTTGTATCAAGCCGCCTCATAGCGGTAATCATCTCCCGCGTGATGTCCTTGTTGCAGTCCCGATTTGAATAGTACAGGTCGCCGATAAGGGTGTATTCCGAGTTGACGGTAAGCACCAGACTGCCCTTCGCATGAACCGAGGGGAACCGCGCTATTTCAAGCTTTATGCCATCTTCAATGATAATCTTATCACTAACGATTATCCCTTTGCCCAGCTTTTCATATGTCTTTCTGCCAAGATAGATTTCATCGCAGTTAATTCTTGCCATGTTGGCAATGTGGTCGGGGTGGAAGTGGGAAAGTATCACCGCCTTTTCGCCGGGAACACTTTCAATCTCTTTAAAGGACTGCTCGTTCGCGCCCACATCGTAGATGTAGGTCTTACTATCGCCCTTGATAAAGAAAACATCTGCGGAAAGAGGTTCATCAGAGGATGGTATGAAGCTGATGTATTCGCATATCGGTATCATAAAATCACCCCGCACACTATGATTATATCATCACAAGTATACCACATTCCGGCGATATATGCAACAAAAAATTTGTGTGTGTTGCGGTGGCTTTCGCGGACAGCCCCAAAAAGGTCTATCAAAATTCCTTCTTATTTATGATGGATACGCTGATTCTGTAAGATATCAGCACCGCCAAGGCGGCTATCACCATCACAGCCGAAACCATGATTCCGCTGCTTATAGTCGACAGACGGCTTAATATCAGGCTAAAATCAATATTAAGCCGACGTGCAATTCCGACTGTGATAAAGCCGATAATGCCTGCTATGCCGCCAATTCCGATAATCACATATACTCTTTTCTCACCGCCGAATTTAAGCTGAACAGGGAGCATTATTGACAAAATAATCGCTAACAGTGCTAAATACATCAAAGCGACAATTACCGTGTCTTTCGCTGAGAACGAGTGCTTTACCATGCTTATGGCAATCGAAGCAATCATAGCTAACAGCCATGCCGCACCACCTATAATAAATCCGAATGCATATTTCTCCAGCACATAACCCTTTCTGTTGATGGGAAGGGAAAACAAGAATGCATTTCCGTTGTCATATTCGTCATAGCTGATGGTGTTTAAAACCGCCATAGAGCCGCAAAAGGTCATATACCCTATGATAAACGAAACACCGTCCATAAATGTTTGCATCCATACGGCAATTGCCACAAACATCAGAAAGAAATTCCGCTGTACCTTTAACAGCTTTAAATCCTTTATCAAAAGTCCTGTCATAATTTATTCCCCCTTACCATCATGGTAATAATTTCATCGATATTGCCCTTTTCGATAGCCGCCTTCGGGTAGTTTTCAATATAAAACTGCTTTTGATTTGTAAGACAGCTATAGCCGTATTTTTCCTCTTTTACGCGCAGAATGTACTGCTTGTCAAGCGCCTTGTATTGTTCCGGGTCAACCTTTATCAGTGCATAGTCGCTCAGAAGAACGTCAGTGTCTTCATGCATGATGATTTTACCGTCGTGAATCATATAGACATCGTCGCACAAGGTTTCCAAATCGCCCGAAATGTGCGAGCTTATCAGGATGGAGCGATTCTCGTCCTTTTCCATATAATCGCGCAGCATTTCGAGTATCTCCGACCTTGCCACAACATCAAGTCCCGCTGTGGGTTCATCGAGAATCAGGAGCTTGGCGTTGTGCGATATTGCCGCTAATACCTTCAGCTTTGCCTTCATGCCGGTGGAAAACTCTTTTATCTTCTTATCGCGTGGCAGGTTGAAGCTGTCTGCCTGAGCCATGAAAAACGCCTTGTCAAAATTCTTGTAAAGGCTTTCGAGCACCGGGATGATGTCATCGATCGTAAGATACCCGCTGAACCCTGAATCCGATATGACAACGCCGATATCCTGCTTATCTGAAGGTGTAATCTCGCTAATGTCCTTGCCGAATATGCTTATGCTTCCGCCATCTAATGAGATAAGCCCTAAAATCGCCTTAAAGGTCGTGCTTTTTCCTGCGCCGTTCTGACCTATCAGCCCGGTTATGCAGCCGCTTCTTATTTCCAAGGAGCAGTCCAGCGTGAAATTTTTGTAGTTCTTTTTCAAGTGTTCGGTTTTAATCATTGCTAATCCTCCAAAAGCAATTCAAAAAGGTTTTTTATATCTTCTTTGCTGATGCCGTATCGTTTGCCCTTTAGTATTGCCGCTTCCAAATCGGCTTCCAGTTCCTTTTTCTGTTCTTCGAGCAAAAGCTCGGTATTAGCAGCCGCAGCATAGCTGCCCTTTCCGTGAACAGTAACGGTAAAGCCCTCTTCTTCCAGATAATCATATGCCTTTTTGACTGTCAGGGCGCTGATTTTCAGCTCCTTTGCCAGGGTTCTGACAGATGGAAGAATATCGTTTTCCTTTAGCTCTCCCTGGCGGATAAGCGCCTTTATCTGCTCGACTATCTGCTCGTAGATGGGTGTCATCAACGAGTTGTTAATTATTATTCTCAATTTTTAGCTCTTTCCTTTCTATGACGTCATGTATAACAGTATATCACAGTGTGTAACTGTTGTCAAGTGTTATATACTGTTTATTCAAAATTTTTTATAGGATATCCTGCCGCCCAGAATAGCGTATCGCAAAATATTCTTTCGGAAAGCGCAATAAAACCGTTTTTAAAAGTAATTCGTACAATCCGCATCTGAATACAATATAAGAGGAAAACGGAATATTCCGCCGAAACAGGCTTTTAAGGATATTCGGGAAAGGCAGGGTAAATGGCTATGTTCTTTGAATTGCTTGCAAATATAGCTTCAAAGCTTCTGTGGTTCGCGCTTCACATTTCGGACAAAAACAACTTTCCAAAGCCGCTTTCGGCAAAGGAAGAAGCTGAGCTTTTTGCACAGCTCGCCGCCGGCGATAAATCCGCCAAGGATAAGCTTATTTTACACAATATGCGGCTTGTTGCGCACATAGTTAAAAAGTATTATGTAAGCGGCGAGGAGCAGGATGAGCTTATCTCTATAGGAACGGTTGGGCTTATAAAAGCTGTTGGCACGTTCAATGCAGAAAAGGGGAACAGATTCGCGGCATATGGTTCGAGATGCATTGAAAACGAAATCCTCATGCACTTCCGTGCCCTCAAAAAAACCGCGCAGGACGTCCACTTTGACGAGCCTATTGATACCGACAAGGACGGCAACCAGCTAACCCTAAAGGACATAATCGCGGTGGACGGCGACATCTGCGAAGAGGTAGAGCGCAGTCTAAGCGCGCGCCGGCTATACAGCCTTATCGAAACCAAGCTTGACGAGCGCGAGAAGCTTATAATCGTTCTGCGGTACGGCTTATATTCTAAAAAGCCGCTCACCCAGCGGGAGGCGGCTTCACTTTTGGGGATATCCCGCAGCTATGTATCACGCATTGAAAAAAAGGCAATAGATAAGCTGGCTGATGAGATGAAGGATGACGATGAAGACGATGACAAGGACAAGGACGATAAGGACGGCAAGGAAAATAAAGACGATAAGGATAAAAAGAACAGATAACTAAAAATCAAGGCTTACCAAGCATCGGCAAGCCTTGATTTTACGCGAAATCGCGCTATTTATTCAGCACCGCAACTCCGACGTTAAGATACAGCGCAAACAGGCACCATACAAGATAAGGCACTAATAGCAGCCCTGCGGTTTTGTTCAGCTTGTAAAACTCAATCAGATTCGAGATTACAAGCAGAATCAGCACTCCCAGCACAATTGCCGCTGCGGTGTAGTATTCAAACCGGAAGAAAACTATCGGCCAGCAGAAATTTACAAAAAGCTGATAGCAGTAGGATTTAAGAGCGTCGTTGAATTTGTATTCCGATTTCTTGTAGATAAGGTAGCTCGCCACGCCTATCATCACATAAAGAATCGTCCATACGATGGGAAACAGCCAGTCAGGCGGGGAAAGGGGAGGCTTTTCAAAATTCGCCTGGGTTCCGCCGGATAGTATGGTTGAAAGCCCGCCGACGGCTAAGGGTATGGCAATCGCGATTATAAGCATGACAATATTGTTCTTTTTGGATTTTGTATCAGTCAAAATAATCAGTCCTTTCAAGCTTATTTTATGTACAACTGTGGACAAAAATACATTTTGGTGATATAATATCTGCATAGTAACGGAGCAAATTATCCTGATTCAAGGAGTTGAAAGCATGAATACCCTAATGCACATCTGCTGTGCGCCATGTTCCTATATGTGTATTGAGACTTTGCGCGCAGAAAATATAGATATAACCGGTCTATGGTACAACCCCAACATCCACCCGTTTCAGGAGTACAAGGCGCGGCGGGATACTCTTATTATGCACGCAAAAAGCATAGATATGCCGCTTGTTATGGTGGATGACTACGGTCTGCGTGAATTTGTGCGGCAGGTCTATCCGAATCTTGAAGACAGGTGCGGAAAGTGCTATGACATCCGGCTTGAAAAAGCCGCAAAATACGCCGCCGAAAACGGCTTTGACAGTTTTACGACATCCCTTCTGATAAGCCCGTATCAGCGGCATGAGCTGATAATTTCGGTAGCTCGGGAAAAGGCGGAAAAATACGGCGTTGAATTTTTGTACCGCGATTTCCGCCCTTATTTCCGCGAGGGTCAGCGCAAGGCTCGCGAAGCGGGGTATTACATGCAGAAATACTGCGGATGCGTCTTCAGCGAGGAAGAAAGATACGCTAAGCAGGTTAAACACGATGGAGCAGTACAGCTGAAAATCTAAAAATCAGGAGGAAAATCAATGGGGAAAATAGAGAGATTTGATGTTAATGAAGATTGGGCGCATTCGGGAATCATAAAGGCCGGGGATTTTTATTTTCTGAATTACTGTGTCGGCAACGTAGGTCAGCCTATAGAAGCGCAGATAAACGGCGCTATAGATCAAATGGAACAGCGGCTTAAGCTGGTAGGTCTTGGGCTTGAGAACGTTGTGCAGATAGACTGCCTGTTCAGGGATGTGTGGAACATTCCCATAATGGAAAGCGTTATTAAAAAGCGTTTTAACGGAAAATATCCGGTGAGAAAATCTATTCAAACTGAATTTGCACATGTCGGCGGAGAAAACGGCTTGCAGTTTCAGATGGATGGAATAGCTTATGCCGAAAAATAAATGAGTGGCAGGGGGATTTTAAAATGACAGTATCAACAATAAAGGCGAGTTTTGAAAGCGAAATAGGCATTGTATGGGACAAGGTTACGAATCTTAAAGACTGCTCTTGGCGGAGCGATTTAAGCTCGGTCGAGATACTCAGCGAGAATCAGTTTGTTGAACACGATAAAAACGGCTATGCGACTAATTTTACCATAACATGTACCAAGCCTCTTGAACGCTGGGAATTCGATATGGATAACGGCAATATGAGCGGTCACTGGGTCGGAGTGTTCACCAAGGCAGGCGATAAGACCGAGATCGAATTCACCGAATCGGTAGAGGCAAAAAAGCTTATCATGAAACCGTTTGTAAAGGCATATTTGAAAAAACAGCAGGCGCAGTATATCTCAGATTTGCGCAAGGCTTTGCAAAGCAAATAGCCGATAAAGTAATATCACAAAAAACCCAAGCACCGTAAAACGTTCGGCGCCTGGGTTTGCTTTGTTTATTCAATTTTATACTTATTTCCAGCTAAAAAGTGTCTATAGAATCAGTATAAGCTCAATAATGCCTGTTGATAAATATTTGTAACAGCATAGTAATTCAGCAATGCAGGGTAGTAGTTTGCTGGATGGTAATAATCTATTACCAACGTGCGGCTGCCTGTGATAACGTTCGTATAATAAAACCAATTGTCACAGTGAATTCCATTGGGGCGAATTTCTTCGCTGTACACATGGTTCAGAGCGTCAAAGGCTGCTCCGCAGACTATGATATCCGGAACGATAATGCTAAGCTGTTTCTTAATCTCCATACTGTCGGCAAGGGCATACGCCTTGATTTCCCCATAGCTCGAGGATGGTTTGCCGTTGCTCTTTTTCAGATTTACTACTGCTATATTATTGAACAGGCTTGTATTGCGCTCGTAGATATCAGGCGAATATTTTGCAATCAGGTTTTCATTGGTATTCTGTATCCCATAGGTCCACTCAATTACCCTTTTCCAGATGGGGGACGACGGTCTTTCCCTCAGCAGTTCGGTTAAAGGCCAATCTTTATTTCCGCCATAAGCTTCCTTTAACACATACAGTATTTTCTTTCCGGGCTGATTGTTCCAGATATCATTGTTTACAATACCATCGCTGATGAAGACGTTTTTATGGTTGATATACACGGCTTTTTCGGTATTGCCGTCTGTATATCTGACTGTAACAGGCTCTTTGGTTTTCCACAGAGCCATCAGTTCTTCTTCTGTTTTGCATGATTTTATATCATCATAATAGCTCACAGAATCACCCTTTATTGATAGTGATGTCAGACAAAGCGACGATGTATTATTTCAGCACCTCTACCCATTTATCGTTTTCCTTGTAGAAGAACTGTTCGCTGATGTCGTTATCCAAAAATACTTTGAGCATAATATCCATATTGCGCGCCAGCTTTTTATTCGAAAGTGAGCTTAAAGAAGTCCAGAATACCTCGCCCTCGTCGGAGGATTGAAGCTTGCCTTCGTATGTAAATGTCTTGTATAGAAGTACGACATATCTTACGCCATCATCGCGCGTCCAGTCCTTGATACCGCACATTTGAAGCTTTGAGACTGTAAGCCCGGTTTCCTCAAAAACCTCTCGTATAACTGCGTCGGTAAAGGATTCGCCCTTTTCAACATGCCCGCCGGGGAAGGTGACGCCCGACCAGTCGGGGTCGACTCTGTCCTGCACAAGCACATTGCCGGTGTTGTCGCATACCATGCACATGTTGGTGAATATTACGCTTTCGGGGGTTCGCATTGATTTAATTCTTCCTTTCGTGTAAATCCGAATTTATGCGACTATAATAAAATCACTTTCGTCCTGACAATTGAAAACTCATTCATAATAATCTGATATCATCCCAAAACGACCATTGCAAACATGCAAAAAGCTCAGGCTTTAGGCATATTCGCAACAGCCGCAAAAAAGACTATTCCTCTTCCTTGGTAATAGGCAGAATATACTTCTCAAAGTACTGCCTATAGTAATTCTTGAATTCATTCGATTCGGCGACGTTTGCAGTATACATATGCTCCTCGGCGTTGATATCATAACTATGCATAACAGCAAATGCGATGTTTGAGCAGTGGTCGGCAACGCGCTCGAAATTCGTCAGCAAATCGCTGTAAACAAAGCCGGTGACTATTGTGCAGCTGTTCTGCGAAACACGCTCGATGTGGTTCGATTTGAACAGCTTGGTCATCTCGTCGATTACTTCCTCAAGCGGCTCAACCTTGGTGGCAAGGTCGCGCCGGCGCTCCATGAAGGCGGAGGTTGCAAGCGTAAGAATTTCGCCGGTGGCGTCTATAAGCAAGCTGATTTCCTTGGTAGCTTCGTCTGAAAATACTATCTTCTTTTCATTTATTTCAGCGGCGGATTCGGATATGTTGGCGGCATGGTCGCTGAGGCGCTCAAAATCACCGATAACGCTCAAAAGCTCGCTCGATATGGCCTGCTGTTTATCATCAAGACCGTTTTTACCTATTTTTACTATGTAGTTGCCGAGCTTGTCCTCATATTTGTCAATGACGTCTTCTTTTCTATATACTTTCTGATACCGCTTTTGGTCGTAATCTGATAAAAGCGAAATAGCACGGAGTACATTTTTATGAGCTTTTTTGGCCA
>CALDFS010000230.1 GCA_937942105.1 uncultured Ruminococcus sp.
AGCTGTTGAAACCCTTAAAATGGTTTTGGGCGGCGGTGATATCACCGGAGAGGAGCTTGCCACTTACACAGAAGATGCAGTCGCGCTTTCATCGCTGATAGAAAGTGAAACCGTTGTTGAAGACCTTATAAAAGCTTCCGGTTTCGAGGACTGCGTGGTGTATCTTGATGGCGAAAATGCAAGCATAGTTGTAAAGTCAGACGGCTTAACACCATCACAGGCAGCTCAGATTAAGGAGATTTTGCTTTCAGAAGTCGATATTCTTAATGAAAATATCAGAATTTTTGAGGTAAAGTAGTTGTTTCGCGGAAAGATTTGTGCTATACTGTATATATGCATAATAATGCAGTCAGATTTGCAGGCATATAATATGAGCAAGGCCGTATAAAATAGCAGCGGCTTGCATTAAAAGATGTATAAAAGGAGGATATCGCCTTATGGAGATTTCTGACAAGGCTAAAAAAGGGACTTTGAAGGTTTCCGAAAACGTTATTATTTCTATCACTAAAAACGCTGCAATGGAGGTCAGCGGAGTGCAGGGAATTGCAGTCAAGCATTTCGACCTTAAAAAAATGTTCTCAAGCAAAATTGACAACAGCGAAATAAGCGTTACCATGATGGATGGTGTTGCGAAAATTGCAATGTCTATAGTTGTGAAGAGCGGCTATAATATAGTTTCCGTCTGTGAGCAGATTCAGGAAAGGGTCAAAGCCGCAGTTCAGTCCATGACCGGCGTAACGGTATCAAAGGTAAACGTTTCGGTTGCCGACGTTGATTTTTCCGAAGGTCAAAGTGAATAAAGCAATGTGCCGAGTCTGAAGGTATATTTCGGGCTTGGCATACTGTGCTTTAAAGATGTTTGCTAAGAAAGCGGATTTTGTGCGTGAACTGCGCAAATCCGAAAAAAGCATGAAAGGCATGGTTACAAAAATGTCAGTTACAAGACACGATATCAGAGAGTCTGAGTTTATCTTCATCTTTGAAAAAACCTTCCGCGATGAATCAGTTTCCGAGCTTATAGATCTTTCGTGGGACAATGAAGCTATAACCATAAACGACGAGGTAAAGGAAACCGTCGAAGGCGTATACAGCCATCTTGAGGAGATAGACGCGGTCATTTCAAAATACAGCACCAAGCGAAGCATAGCAAGAATCCCCAAGATAAACCTTTCCGCGCTCAGGCTTGCGGTTTATGAAATCAACTACAAGTCGGATAAAGCACCCATCAGGGTTGTTATCAACGAGGCTGTCGGACTTGTAAAGAAATATGCCCAGGAACAGGATGTTTCGTTCGTTAACGGAGTTCTCGGCTCGTATTCAAGAAGCCTTGAAGCTGAAAGCAAGAGCAAGGACTGACAATGGCTGTTTACTTAGGGCTTGATACAAGCAATTATACCACCTCTGCTGCGCTGTTTGATGCGGATAGCGAATCGGTTTTCCAGTCGAAGCACCTGCTTCCGGTAAAGCCGGGGGAGCTTGGGCTGAGGCAGTCAGACGCTGTGTTTCATCACGTCAAACAGCTTCCGCAGATTATTCAGGGGCTGAATATTCCGGTATCCGGAATTAAGCTTTCAGGCGTGGGTGTTTCAAACCGTCCAAGGAATATCGATGGCTCTTATATGCCCTGCTTCCTTGTGGGGGAGACCGTCGCGCAGACTGTATCTGCGCTGAACGGCATACCGATTTATAGGACGTCCCATCAGGTGGGGCATATCCTTGCCGCACTTTATTCCTGTCAACGGCTTGATCTTATATGCTCGGACAAGCCATTTCTGGCGTTTCATGTCAGCGGCGGCACTACGGACTGCTTGCTGATATCCCCGGATAAGGACGAGGTCATAAAGGTGCGTGAGATAGCGACATCGCTTGATATAAAAGCCGGTCAGCTTATTGACAGGGCAGGGCTTATGCTTGGCTTGAAATTTCCATGCGGAATAGAGCTTGAAAAGCTCGCTGTGAAATCAGATAAAAAATATAATTTCAATATTACGCTGAAGGACGGCTGCTGCTGCCTTTCCGGTATAGAAAACAGATGCCGCGATATGCTGGCAAATGGCGAAAAATCCTGCGATATAGCACTTTATGTGCTGCGCTATATCGAAGCCGTCATACATAAAATGACAGAATATGCACTTGAAAAATTCGGTGATATGCCTGTTGTATACGCAGGCGGAGTTATGTCGGATATGCTTATAAGAAACACGCTCTTACGGGATTTTGACGCTTATTTTTCCGAGCCGTGCTTCTCCTGCGACAATGCGGCAGGAACAGCTATCTATGCCGCTATAAAGGATGGTTTTGAGCCGTGAGTACAATTTTAACGGTATCGTCTGTAAACACATATGTATCATTTAAGCTGAAAAACGACCCCAAGCTTAAAGGAATAGCCGTAAAAGGGGAGATATCAGATATTTCGGCAAACTACAGCTCTGGTCATATATATTTCACGCTGACCGACGGTACAAGCTCGCTTAAAGCTGTGATGTTCGCGCAGAACGCTGCAAGGCTGAAATTCTATCCTGAATTGGGAATGAGCGTTATCGCTTTCGGCGGGATAGATGTTTACGAGCGCGGCGGAATATATCAGCTGAACTGCACTCAGCTTGTGCCTGACGGTGTTGGAGCAGATACATTAAGACTCGCTCAGCTGAAGGACGAGCTTGATAAGCTTGGAGTATTCTCGAAGCCAAAAAAACCGATACCGAAATACCCGAAAATCACAGCTGTTGTCACATCGCCTTCGGGCGCGGCAATTGAGGATATACGAAGCGTTGCCGGGCGAAGGTATCCCGCTGCAAAAATACTGCTTTTCGGCGCAACGGTTCAGGGAATTACCGCTCCAAGAAGCATTGCTCAGGCGCTTTCTCAGGCCGATTTGAGCGGCGCAGACACAATCATTCTTACACGCGGCGGCGGTTCGGGGGAAGATCTATCCTGCTTCAATACAAAGGAAGCTGTGATGGCTGTATATAGCTGCAAAACCCCAGTAATATCCGCAGTTGGGCATGAGATAGACATAACTCTTTGCGACCTTGCAGCTGATTTAAGAGCGCCGACCCCATCCGGAGCGGCGGAGCTTTCAACGCCTGATATCACCGTGATAGCGAATGAAATCAGGTATCTGCAATCATCGATAAAAAAGAGCATGCAAACGAAGCTTACGGCGGACGAAGGCAGGATAAACGGCTTTAAACAGCTTATTGTGGCATATTCGCCGTCTAACAGACTGAAAAGCGTCGAGGCGGAAATAATTTCGCGCAGAAACCTGCTAACTGAACTTGTCAATACCAAGCTTGCAAGAAGCGAAAGGGATATAGAAAGCTACAGACATATTCTCGGCGGATTCGACCCCATGAAGGTCATATCCCGCGGGTATGCCTTGATATATAAAAACGGTGAGCTTATAACAAGCGCAAAAGCTCTTGCAGCGGGTGATAATGTTGATATCATCCTTCGTGATGGCAGAGCTAAAAGCGTTATAAGCGAAGTTGAAAAGGAAAATTGATATGAATTTTGATGAAAAAATACAAAGGCTGAAGGAAATATGCAAGCTTCTTTCGGGGGACAGTCTTTCTCTTGAAGAGACGGCAAAGCTCTATAAAGAGGGCATGACGATTTCAGATGATTGCCTTGCAGCTATAAACGATATAAGAGCGGAGCTTTCGGCAGATGGTGAAGACCATGAATGACGCATTTAAAGAGCGCTTAAGCTCGGATATCGAAGCCGTAAACTCTGCATTAAAGAGCTGCCAATACCTCAGCTGTGATGATGAAAAGGTAATTCAGGCTGAGAATTACGCTTTATCTGCCGGCGGAAAACGAATCAGACCGGTTTTATGCATGGAGTTTTACCGCCTGTTCGGAGGAAAGAAGGATATCTCTGATATAGCGATATGCCTTGAAATGATACATACCTTCTCACTTATTCACGATGATATGCCGGAGATGGATAACGACGACCTCCGCCGTGGAAAGCCTTCTTGTCACATAGCTTACGGAACTGATATTGCCCTGCTTGCAGGGGACGGCTTAAGCCTTCTGCCATTTGAGATCATAAGTGATAAGGCTAAGTCGGGCAAAATCAGCTTTGAAACAGCTGTAAGGCTGATGGGCGAGCTTTCTGGCGCTGCGGGACATCGCGGAATGATAATGGGGCAGGAGCTTGATTTGCGCTCTGAGGGCATATGCGCGGACAAGAAATTTCTTACAAAAATGTCCTCCCTTAAAACCGGATGTCTTTTAAAGGCTTCCTGCAAATTCGGCGCTATTCTTGCCGGATGCGAAGATGAAGAGATAAACGCCGCAGAAGCCTATGCCGAAAATCTCGGTCTTGCATTCCAGATAATTGATGATATTCTGGACGTTGTCGGCGATGAAAAGCTTTTAGGCAAGCCGATAGGAAGCGATAAGGAAAGAAATAAGAACACCTTCGCCGATGTTATGGGAATAGAAAATGCAGAAAAGCTTGCTAACGAATACACTGCCGCAGCGATTGATGCTATAAAGGACTATGAAGGCTCACAGTTCCTGTGCGAGCTTGCGGAAAGTCTGCTCTCAAGAAAAAAATAGCTGTTAAAGGACGTAATTGATTTGAATAAAAACCTTTTGGGCAGCCTTTCCTTGCCCGAAGATATTAAAAAACTCAACATAGATGAAGAAACAGAGCTGTGCGAGGAAATAAGGCAGAAGATAATCGAAACCGTTTCTAAAAACGGCGGTCATCTTTCGTCAAATCTTGGCGTAGTTGAGCTTACTGTGGCTTTACATAAGGTTTTTGATTCGCCGCAAGATAAAATTATCTTCGATGTTGGGCATCAGAGCTATACTCACAAGCTTCTTACCGGAAGACTTGCGGATTTTGAAAGCCTTCGACAGAAGGACGGAATAAGCGGTTTTTTGAAGCCCAAGGAATCGATTCATGACCCCGTTGTAAGCGGGCACAGCTCAACCTCAATCTCGGCTGCGCTCGGAATTGCCGAGGCTATGAAGCTTAAGGGAGACAATCATCACGCAATAGCCGTAATAGGTGACGGCGCACTGACCGGCGGTCTTTCCTACGAGGGGCTTAACAATGCCGGAAAAAGTGATACCAACATAATAGTAATCGTAAATTATAACGAAATGTCGATATCAAAGAATATCGGCGGCATGGCGGAATATCTTTCAAAGCTGCGCACTACTCAGTCTTATAAGAATGTCAAAAGCCGCGCTAAAAGCTTTCTTGAAGCAATACCGCTTATAGGTAAGCCGTTGAAGAAATCGATAAGCCTTACCATGGACATAGTTAAGGGGCACATGTTCCACAGCACCCTTTTTGAAGACCTTGGCTTTGAATTCATAGGTCCTGTTGACGGTCACGATTTAAAAGCACTCGAAGCAGCGCTTACATCCGCAAAATCGATTGAAGGTCCTGTTTTGGTTCAGATAAATACAGTAAAGGGAAAGGGATACGCACCGGCAGAGCAGAACCCCGGCGAATACCACGGAGTTGCCGGCTTTGAAATAGAAAGCGGCAGAAAGCCCGCTTCGCGCGAGGGGTTTTCGGATGTTTTCGGAAAAGCTCTTGTTGAAGCCGCAAAAAACAACAATAAAATATGTGCAATAACAGCGGCCATGAAGTACGGCACAGGGCTGAATTATTTCAGCAAGGCATATCCTGATAGATTTTTCGATGTTGGGATAGCCGAGGAACATGCCGTAAGCTTTGCCTCTGGGCTGATAGCCATGGGCATGATACCTGTTTTTGCGGTGTACTCAACATTTCTTCAACGCGGTTATGATCAGCTGCTGCATGATGTATGCCTTCAAAAACTTCCCGTCGTGTTTGGAATCGACAGGGCAGGGCTGGTCGGTGCGGACGGGGAGACGCATCAAGGCGTTTACGACATTGCTTATTTTTCGACATTACCGCGAGGAATTAAGCTGTTTTCACCATCTTCAACGAACGAGCTTTGTGCAATGCTTGATTACGCATTGACCCTTGATATGCCGTGCGCAATTCGCTATAATCGAGGACTTTTGCCGAGCAGGGAATGCAGCCACGGTACTTCTCTTGAGGATTGGGAGATTATAAAACGACCGAAATGCGTCACTGTTGCAGCGACGGGAAGACTGCTTCAGAATGCAGCGGCAGCATGTGAGGGATTGGACGTCGGTCTTGTGAACGCAAGACTTCTGTGTCCGATCGAAGAAAAACATATCGAATTATTCGAAAACACACGATGCCTGATTACTGTTGAAGATGGCAATGCCGACACCGGTTTCGGCGCACAAATGTCAAGGCTTGCGGCAGCACACGGGAAGATGCGTGTTGTTAATCTCGGCGTTCCGAACATCCCGATAGAGGCGGCAAGTATTGCCGAACAGGATGATTTTTGCGGACTGACAACTGAGAAACTGCGCAAGGTTATTCTTGAGGCTGTTGAATCGGTTCGCGGTGATTGATTAGTGAAATATTTATGTGGATGGAGAAAT
>CALDFS010000231.1 GCA_937942105.1 uncultured Ruminococcus sp.
GGAGGTCATAAACGACAGTGAAAGACCGTTTATCTACTTCGGCGGCGGCATGCTTTCAAGCGGCGCGCAGGAGGAGGTTCTGGCGCTTGCCGATAAGATAGATTCCCCGATAGGCTGCTCTATGATGGGCATATCCGGCGTTCCCACCGAGCACCCAAGATTTTTGGGGATGCAGGGTATGCACGGGCATTACGCCTGCTCGACAGCCATGCACAACGCCGACTGCATAATAGCTTTAGGAGTAAGATTCAACGACCGCTCGACCGGCAACAGGCACAAGTTCGCCACGAAATCCCGAATCGTGCATATAGATATAGATGGCTCGGAGCTTTCAAAAACCACCTCCGACAGCGTAGGTCTTCGCGGAGACATCAAGAAAACTCTTGAAAAGCTTCTGCCGCTTTTAAAGAGCGTATCCCACCCGGAGTGGCGGGAAAAAATTGCAAGGCTGCGGGCTTTAGAGCGCGGGCAGGAGGATCAGCGTGAAGGTCTGACCCCCAAAAACGCCATCAGAACGCTGAATAAGTACCTCGGAGAGAATACCCCTGTTGCTACCGATGTCGGTCAGCACCAGATGTGGGCTGCGCAGGAGCTTGTATTTAAGAAGAGCAGGCGGTTCATTTCAAGCGGCGGCTTGGGAACAATGGGCTTCGGAATGGGCGCGGCTATCGGCTCGGCTTACGGTACGGGCGAAAAGACCGTTCTTATAACCGGAGACGGCAGCTTTGGAATGTGCCTCAATGAGCTTGCAACAGCCGTTACCTACAACGTTCCGTTAGTCATACTGCTTATGAATAACGGTGTTCTGGGAATGGTTCGCCAGTGGCAGACGCTGTTCTTTGAAAAGCACTATTCAAATACAGTCCTGAACAGAAAGACTGACTTTGTGGCGCTTGCAAAAGCCTTCGGCACGGACGGTGTGACCGTTACTACAGTCGAGGAGCTTGATTCTGCTCTGAAAACGGCGTTTTCGGCAAGCTCTCCATACCTCATAGACTGCCGGATAGATAAGGACGAAATGGTTCTGCCAATGCTTCCGCCCGGCGGCTCAATGGATGATATAATTGTTAAGGTAGGTGACTGATATGCAAAGATACACGGTTGCGGTACTCGTTAAAAACCAGTTCGGCGTTTTAAACCGCGTTACAAGTATGTTCAGACGCCGCCAGTTCAACATAGGCGCGCTGACAGTCAGCGAAACAGAATCGCCCGAGCTTTCGCGAATCACGGTGCTGTTCGATGGCGAGGAGGTCAACAAGCAGCAGCTTATAAACCAGCTTTACAAGCTGCCAGATGTCTGCTCGATAAGCGAGCTTAAGAGCGAGGAATCGGTCACAGCCGAGCTTATGCTAATCAAGCTTGAAAACGACCCCGAAACAAGGGATGAAATCCTTGCGGCCTCGCAGGCGTTCGGAGCAAAAACCGTTGATTACTCGCGCAATTCAATAATCCTACAGCTCACAGCCGACACAAGGCGGATAGACGACTTTGTGAATCTGATGAAGGATTACAAGATATTAGAGATTTGCCGCACAGGAATAATATCCTTAGAGCGCGGCAGCTCTACTATAAGAAAGGTTACCAATTATTAATCACTATAAAAAGGAGATAATTATTATGGCAAGAATTTTCTATCAGCAGGACTGCGACCTTTCAAAGCTCGCAGGAAAAACAGTAGCAATCATCGGCTATGGCTCTCAGGGACACGCTCATGCTTTAAATCTTAAGGACAGCGGCGTAAACGTTGTTGTAGGTCTGTATGAGGGTTCAAAGAGCTGGGCTAAGGCAGAGGCTCAGGGCTTGAAGGTTATGACATCTTACGAGGCTGCCAAGGCTGCCGACATCATCATGATTCTTATTAATGATGAAAAGCAGGCTAAGCTTTACAAGGAGTCCATTGAGCCGAACCTTACCGAGGGCAAGACTTTGGCATTCGCCCATGGCTTCAACATTCATTTCGGATGCATCAAGCCGCCCAAGAACGTAAACGTCATCATGATTGCTCCTAAGGGACCCGGTCACACCGTTAGAAGCGAATACCAGGCTGGCAAGGGCGTTCCCTGCCTTATAGCTGTTGAGCAGGACGCTACCGGCGACGCTTGGGATATCGGCTTAGCTTATGCTTTGGGCATCGGCGGCGCAAGAGCCGGTGTTCTGGAAACTACCTTCCGCACCGAAACTGAGACTGACCTCTTCGGCGAGCAGGCAGTTCTCTGCGGCGGCGTATGCGCTCTTATGCAGGCCGGCTTTGAGACGCTTGTTGAGGCTGGATACGACCCCAGAAATGCATACTTCGAATGCATTCATGAGATGAAGCTGATTGTTGACCTTATCTACCAGTCCGGATTCAAGGGCATGAGATACTCCATCTCCAACACAGCCGAGTACGGCGATTACATCACCGGTCCTAAGATAATCACCGAGGAAACCAAGAAGACCATGCGCAAGATTTGCCAAGGAATTCCTGCTTGACATGTCCGACGCCGGCGCACAGGTTCACTTCAACGCTATGAGAAAGCTTGCAAGCGAGCATCCCAGCGAGATTGTTGGCGAGGATATCAGAAAGCTTTATGCTTGGAACGGCGAGGACAAGCTGATCAACAACTGATAATTTGATATTGTAATGTGCGAGGTCCGCTTCGCGGATGGTTTTCGTCTGCGGAGCGGGCTTGTTGTATATTTGTATTTTTGATAGATAGTTATACGAATTGATGGGGAAGTGTGGCTATATATCTTATTTTGCTTTGGTGGATAGTGCGTGCAGGGATGGTCGCGCTTGATGCGCGCCCATAGAAGAACCCCTTACGTGGGTTCTTCCACGCGAAAACAGTCCACCGGACTGTTTTCACTCCATCTCCTGCGTTCTTTTTAGGAAATGGGATTTCGCGCTCTGCGGAGCGCGACAAGGGGCGCTGCCCCTCGACCCCGCAAGGACTGTCGCCCTTGACCCATTAGCGCTTCGCGGCGTTTCCGGGAAAAAGTCGGCACCGAAAGTTTTTTGCTTTAACAAGATAGTAATACTTTACCAGAAAGGATGATAATATGAAAAGCGATGCAATCAAGTGCGGAGCACAGAACGCTCCTCACCGTGCGTTATACCATGCCTTGGGTCTTTCCGACGAGGAAATCAGCCGCCCGCTTATAGGCATTGTAAGCTCCTACAATGAAATCGTTCCGGGTCACATGAACATCGACAAGATAGTAGACGCGGTAAAAATAGGCGTTGCAATGGCAGGCGGAACCCCGATAGTCTTTCCGGCTATCGCCGTTTGCGACGGTATTGCAATGGGTCACGTCGGAATGAAGTATTCCCTTGTCACCCGCGACCTTATCGCTGATTCCACCGAAGCCATGGCTATGGCTCACGGGTTTGACGGGCTTGTAATGGTCCCCAACTGCGACAAGAACGTCCCTGGGCTTCTGATGGCGGCGGCGCGCCTTAACATACCCACCGTTTTCGTAAGCGGAGGACCCATGCTTGCAGGACATATCGACGGCGAGCGGGCAAGCTTTTCCACCATTTCGGAAGCCGTCGGAAAGTTCAACGCAGGGCTTATCGACGAGGATAAGCTTCACGATTTCGAGTGCAGAACCTGCCCCACCTGCGGCTCCTGCTCGGGTATGTACACCGCAAACTCCATGAACTGCCTGACTGAAGCCCTCGGCATGGGTCTGC
>CALDFS010000232.1 GCA_937942105.1 uncultured Ruminococcus sp.
CTCCTCAACGCTGTAGCCAAGCGCCATGATTTTATCGCGGAGCGTATCCGCCAGCGCGAAGTTGCGCTCCTTCCTTGCCGCTTTTCGCTCCTCCAACAGCGCCTTAACCTCGTCGGGAAGCTCTATTTCCTCGGGCGCGGATGCCTTTTTCGCCTTCTGTGCGTTGGCGATAAGGTTAAGAGAAAGCACCCTGTCGAAGTCCTCTATAAGTGCCAGCTTTGTGGCGCTGTCCGCGTCCGACTTGATAACGTCATACAGAGCGGTTATGGCTAAGGATGTGTTCAAATCGTTATCCATAGCCTCGGTGAAGCCCTTTTTCAGCTCCTCGAAGCGGGTTTTGTTTACCTCTCCCTTGGCGCCAAGCAGGGGGACTATCCTTGCAACAAGCTTCTGATATGCCGCGGCGGCGTTATCAAGGTTTTCATAGGTGAACACCAGCGTTTTGCGGTAGTGCGAGTGCAGGCAGAAGAAGCGGTATACAATCGGGTCGTAGCCCTTTTCTTCAAGCAGGGATACCGTTAAAAATTCGCCCTTTGATTTTGACATCTTGCCCGAATCGCTGTTTAAGTGATAAACATGGAACCACTGGGCGCACCACGGGTGACCCAAATATGCCTCCGACTGTGCAATCTCGTTGGTGTGGTGGGGGAAAGCGTTGTCGATTCCGCCGCAGTGGAGGTCTAAATATTCGCCGTTGTTGCGCATGGATATGCAGGAGCATTCAATGTGCCATCCGGGATATCCCACTCCCCAAGGCGAGTCCCACTTAAGCTCCTGCGAGTCGAACTTGGATTTTGTGAACCACAGAACAAAGTCGGTCTTGTTGCGCTTGTTGCCGTCAGCTTCAACGCCCTCGCGCACGCCTACGGCAAGGTCCTCCTCGTCAAAGTCGTTGAAGATGTAGTACTTTTCAAGCTTCGAGGTGTCGAAGTAGATGTTTCCGCCGGCTTCGTAGGCATAGCCCTTGTCGATAAGCACCTTTATGACCCTTATGAACTCTTCAATATAGCTCGTCGCGGGGACGACCGTTTCCGGCTTCTTGATGTTGAGCTTTTTGCAGTCGGCGAAGAAGGCATCAGTATAAAACTGTGCTATCTCCATGACCGTTTTATGCTCGCGCTTGGCACCTTTGAGCATCTTATCCTCGCCGGTGTCGCCGTCGCTGGTGAGATGCCCAACGTCGGTGATGTTCATAACCCTGTTTACCTTATAGCCCGAGTAGGCAAGGTATTTTTCCAAAATATCCTCCATGATATAAGAGCGCAGGTTGCCGATATGCGCAAAGTGATACACAGTAGGTCCGCAGGTGTACATCTGCACTACTCCCGGGGTGTGGGTAACAAATTCGTCCTTAGTTCTTGTAGCAGTGTTGTATAATTTCATCTTCATCTTTCCTTTTTTATTATTTTTTTCGGGATTTTCTCCCGTAGGATCTCCACTTTCTATAAATCCGTCGGCGAAAGCCGACACCTCAACCCGAGCAAAGCGAGGATATCACCGCGAAGCGATTTCACCTGCCGAAGGCAGATTTCACCCGAGCGTAAGCGAGGATTTCACTACCGCTTCAGCTCCTTTTCAAGCTCCTCCGTCCTCTTCTCAAGATTCTCAATCTTCGCAAGCTGGCGGCATAATTCCTGCGAAACAGGGTCGGGAATGTGTATCTGGTCAAGGT
>CALDFS010000233.1 GCA_937942105.1 uncultured Ruminococcus sp.
AGAGCCTCGGATTTGAATCTATCCTGAAACTTCTGGCAGAATTCGTGGCATTTTGTTATGCATTCAATGAAGGTTTTAAGCGAGTTCAGGCGGGTGTTTAAGGCGTAGAAGCTGTCCGCCAGGCCGAGCTTCTGGATATTGACATGCTCGTTGATGTAAAGCTTATGAACGTTTTCGTAAAGCACAGCTTCGAGCTGGGGAACGTTCAGAAAGTCCTCCAAAATATCCAGCCTGTAGTTCAGAACCTCTTCATCTGTTGATAGCTGGGTAAGTATGCGCTGGGCGTTCAGCGCGTTTTCGGGGCAGATAAGCCGCGATAAAAGCTCCAGCTCTAAATTTGTGACATAATCCTGCGGAAGCTGAGCGATAGCCGCTGCGCGGTCCTGCGCCTCTCTGCGCTTAGTCTCGGAGGGGTACAGAAGGTCAACCAGATGAAGGTCGTTTTCCTGATTAAGGGTTTCGTTAGCCATGGCGTTATCCTTTCTTTATGAAAAGCGGTTTGTTAATGACGATTTAATTTATTAAACAATAGAAGTATATCACAATAATTACTAAAAAGCAATGACTTTTTCTGCGATTGTTGTTGCAGTTACAGCAGAAAAAGCCAAAAAAATATCCGAAGAAGCCAGTTTTACTCCTTCGGATATGAATATATGAAATTAAATATAAGTATTCTCACCATTCAACGCGCAATGCGCATAACACTGCCGCAGGCAATATCACTGCAACCGGCAATATCACTTGTCGAAGGCAAATATAACTTCACGTTACAACAGCATGATTCCTGCCTTCTGGCAGCCCAGAACAGTGTCTCTATCCCAAACGGAAACCTGAACCTCGCCTATGTGCGCCTTGCCTAAAAGCAGCATACAGAGCCTTGACTGCCCGATACCGCCGCCGATGGTGAGCGGAAGCTCGTCGTTTAATAGCATCCTGTGGAATTCCAGCCCCGAGCGCCACTCGCACTCCGCCTTTTTAAGCTGAGAGCGCAGGGAATCGGCGTCAACCCTGATGCCCATGGAGCTAAGCTCGAAGGCACAGCCAAGGGTTTCGTTCCACATCATAATGTCGCCGTTGAGCTGCCAATCGTCATAGTCTGGCGCTCTGCCATCGTGCTTTATGCCGGACTTCAGAACGTCGCCAATCTGCATGATAAACGCGGTCTTATGCTCGCGGAGATACTCGTTCTCCCTATCTTTCGGAGTGAGGTCGGGGTAAAGGTCTTCAAGCTCCTGCGTGGTGATGAAGGAAACATCCCGCGAAAGGCGGCATCTTACATTCGGGTAAACCTTAGTGATGATTTCGGCGGTGTTGCACACAGCGTCAACTATCTTAATCACAGTTTCCATCAGGAAATCAAGGTTCCTGTCCGAACGGGTGATGATTCGCTCCCAGTCCCACTGGTCAACGTAGATGGAGTGAAGATTATCCATCTCCTCGTCCCGCCGGATGGCGTTCATGTCGGTATATATGCCCTCGCCAACGTGGAAGCCATACTCTTTAAGCGCCATTCTTTTCCACTTTGCCAATGAGTGAACAACCTCAGCCGAGCCGCCTGTTTCCTTGATTTCAAAGGATACCGGGCGCTCGTAGCCGTTCAGATCGTCGTTGAGTCCGCGGGAATTATCCACAAAAAGCGGTGCAGAAGCTCTTTTAAGATTGAGCGACTGGCAGAGATTTATTTCAAAGCTCCTTTTTATAAGTCCTATAGCCGTCTGGGTTTCATAAGCCGTCAGACTGCTGTGATAGTCCTTTGGGATGATAAGCTTGCTCATAAAAAATCAATCCTTTCGATAAAGCCTTCCGAACAAAAAGCTCATAATATAACAGGGAAATTATACTATCATTTCGCCGGGATGTCAATAAGCGCAGTACTGAAATCCGCCGTCGCTGAAGATACATTCGCCCTTAAAGCCGCACCACCTGATAAGGTCGCGGGCGTCATCAAAGCCGAAATCGAGTTTTCCTTTTGCGTGGCAGTCTGAGGTGATAATAACGCTTCCGCCCATCTGCGCTATCTTTTCAAGGCACCTGCGCGAAGGGTAGGGCGCAGTGCGCAAGCCCTTTGCCATCGCCCCGGTGTTCACCTCAAACGGCACACCGTAGGGGATAAGCTCCTCAATCGCTTCCTCCTCCGCTTTAACGATTCGCTCGTTGTTAAAATCGATAAGATGAGGAGCAGTTTCACAGAACTTGGAAATAAGGTCAAAATGCCCGATGATATCGCAGCCGGTCTTGTCGGCGACCCTGCCAACAAGCTTATAGTATTCCTCACATAATGAGTAAATGTCGCCCTTGAAACAGCGGTCAGCCGCGGCTATAAGTATGTCTGAGGATTCATCAATCGGGATATACTCTTTTTTGCATTTGATATAGTGCACCGAGCCGATGATGTAGTCAAGCCCGTATGTAGGCGAGGGCGCGAAGTAATCCTGTTCCAAGCCGCAAAGAACGGTTATTTTATCCTTGTACTTCCTGCAAAGCCGCTCACATTCGGTAACATAGCCGCAGGTGTCGGTCATGCAGTAACTTTCATCAAACGGCGTAAAGCTGTGGGAGGAAAAGCCGATAGTGTCAAAGCCCTTGGCTATGGCTTCAAGGACGATATCTTCAAGCTCGTCTGCGCCGTCGCAGAATTTGGAGTGAGTGTGCAGGTTTTGCAGACGGAAATCAGTACTCATTATACCATTTTCTCCTGCTTGACCTTGTGGTCGATAACGTGGCGTGAAGCAAGCTCGGCGCGGATATCTTCAAGCGAGATTCCGGCTTCAACCATTAAAACGGTTAGGTGGTAAATAAGGTCGGATATTTCGTAGATGGTTTCCGCCTTGTCCTGAGCCTTCGCAGCTATGATGACCTCGGTCGATTCCTCGCCCACCTTTTTGAGTATCTTGTCTAAGCCTTTTTCAAAGAGATATGTTGTGTAGGAGCCTTCCTTTTTCTCGATTTTGCGCCCCTTAATAAGCTCGTAAAGCCCCTGATAGTCAAATTCCTGGCGGTTTTGGGAGATGTACAGCCGATTGGTAAAGCAGCTGTCCGCCCCGGTGTGGCAGGCAGGACCATCCTTTTCGACTAATACAACAAGCGCGTCGCAGTCGCAGTCGGCGGTTATGGATACAATGTGCTGATAGTTGCCGCTTGTCTCGCCCTTTAGCCAAAGCTCCGCGCGGGAGCGTGACCAGAAGCAGGTAAGCTCGCGGTCGATGGAAATGCCAAGACTCTCGCGGTTCATGTATGCAAGAGTGAGGACGTTTTTGGTTTTGGAATCGACGATTATCGCGGGGATAAGCCCCTTTTCGTCGAATTTGAGGTCGTTAATTGTTATCATAATTGTTCCTTTCATTTATCAAACTTTCAAAAGAAAAAATTAAAAGCTTTCCGTCCACCCTTTCTCGAAAGGGTGGCGAGGTCAAGGGCGAGAAGCCCTTGCGGGGTCAAGGGGGCAGCGCCCCATGTCGCTCCCGCAGGAGCGAAATCCCCTTCCGAAAAAAAGCGCAGGAAGGGAGGAAAAACAGTCCAGTGGACTGCTTTTTCGTGGGGAACCCTCGCCGGGGGTTCCCCGATTGACGTGCGATGAGCACGTCAATGACTGCACTCTTTCGCGGCTACAACAAAATGTCGATATATAAACAAACCTTAGAATCCATCAATCAGACATCAATCATATCCGAACATTAATCCCATTCTCGGCAAGATACTTTTTCAGCTTCCCGATTTCAACCTGCCCTAAATGGAAAACCGAAGCCGCAAGCCCGGCGTCCACCTTGGGAAGGGTGGTGAACAGCTCCAAGAAGTCCTCCGCCTTTCCTGCTCCGCCAGAAGCGATAACCGGTATGGAAACGCCTTGCGAAACGGCTCTGAGCATTTCAAGGTCAAAGCCCTGCTTAACGCCGTCAGCATCCATCGAGTTGAGGACGATTTCGCCCGCGCCTTCGCCCTCGCCGCGCTTTATCCACTCAACAGCATCTATGCCGGTGTCAACCCTTCCGCCCTTGGCGAAAACGTGATACCCGCCGCCGACCCGCTTTGCATCCACACTAAGAACTACGCACTGCGAGCCGTAGACCTTGGCGGCATCCTTGATGATATCGCGGTTTGATATCGCTCCGGAATTGACGCTTACCTTGTCCGCTCCGCATTTCAGCACCCTGTCAAAATCGGCAAGAGTGCTTATTCCTCCGCCGACTGTTAAGGGGATGAACACCTGCGAGGCCGCGCGCTCTAAAATATCGGTAAAAATCTTTCTGCCATCGGATGAAGCGGTGATGTCGTAAAACACAAGCTCGTCGGCACCGCAGCGGCTGTAGAAGTCCGCCATTTCAACCGGGTCGGCAATGTCTTTGTTTTCTAAAAATCGCACGCCCTTTGTCACCTTGCCGTCGCGCACGTCAAGGCAGGGGATAATTCTTTTTGTTATCATTGAAGCTTCAGCGCCTCCTCAAGCTTTATTGCGCCGGTGTAATAGGCCTTGCCGATTATCGCGGAATCCGTGCCGATATCCGCAAGCTTTACAAGATCCTCCATGCAGGATATCCCGCCCGAGGCGGTGAAGGCAAGGCTGTATTTGTTCATGAGAGATTTGTATAAATCAATGTTCGGTCCTGTCATGGCACCATCGCGGGAAATATCGGTGCAGATAACAGATTTTACCCCTGCCGCTGCGATACCTTCAAGAAACTCGTCCAGCCCAAGCCCGCTGTCGTCAATCCAGCCCTTTATTTTTACCTTTCCGTCTAAGATATCCGCCCCAACGGCTATTTTCTCGCCGTAGAGCGATACAGCCTCTTTCAAAAGTTCGGGATTCGTGACCGCCGCAGTTCCCAAAATCACCCTTGAAACCCCGGCGTCAAGATACTTTTTTATGACTTCGAGCGAGCGTATCCCTCCGCCGACCTCGACGAACATTCCCGTCTCGGCGGCAATTTCTGAAATCAGCCCGATATTGGGCGTTTCGCCCGACTTGGCGCCGTCCAGATCCACAATGTGAATATATTTGGTGCCGGCGCTTTTAAAGCTGTGGGCTATTTCCAAAGGGCTGCCGTATTCGGTTTTTTGGTTGTAGTCGCCCTTGTATAGCCGGACTGCCCGCCCATCGATAATGTCAATTGCAGGAAATATTTTCATAAGACTTCTATGCCTTTCAGTTTATTTCGGCGAACGCCCTGAGTATACGTAAGCCCGTCTCCGAGCTTTTTTCGGGGTGGAACTGGCAGCCGAAGACATTATCCTTCCATACCGCCGCAGTCACTTCTTTGCCATATTCGCAGCTTGCCGCCATGTCGGCAGAGCTTTCACAGCAGCCGTAATAGGAGTGAACGAAGTAGACAAAGTCGCCGTCCCGCGAGTACTTGAATATAGGGCAGCCGGGCTGAGTGATTTTCAGCGCGTTCCAGCCCATCTGGGGGATTTTAAGCGTATCCGGGATATATCCCGCCAGCGGTTTTACATCTCCCTTTATAAGCCCCAAGCCCGCGTGAACGCCGAACTCATAGCTTTTATCAAACAGCAGCTGCATGCCAAGGCAGATGCCCATAAGCGGCTTGCCCTTGGCAGTCTCACGCAGGATTATATCCGCCATGCCGGATGTAAAAAGCTTTTTAGCAGCGTCTTCAAACGCACCCACTCCGGGAAGGATAATTTTGTCCGCCGAGCGGATGATTTCCTCGTCGCTTGTAAGACACGCTTGTGCGCCTATTTTTTCAAGGCTTGCCCTCAGGGAAAACAGGTTTCCCACACCGTAATCAATAATAGCAATCATTATAACGCGCCCTTTGTTGATGGGATTTCCCCGCAAAGCTCGGGGTCGAGCCTGACAGCTTGTTTAAGGCTTCTTGCAAGGCTTTTGAACACGCCCTCTATTATGTGATGGCTGTTCCTGCCATCGAGCTGGCGGATGTGGATGGCTATTTCGGCGCTTCGAGCAAGTGCCGCCATGAACTCCTCGCAAAGCTCGGTATCGAAGTCTCCCACCTTCTGCGAGGGGATATCCAGCGAGCAGCTAAGCTGTGCCCTGCCCGAAATATCCACGGATGTGAGTATCAAAGCCTCGTCCATCGGCAATATCATATAGCCGTAGCGGCAGATGCCAGCTTTGTCGCCCAAAGCCTCTTTTATCGCTTTGCCCAAGCATATGCCAATGTCTTCCACCGAGTGGTGATAGTCCACCTCGATATCGCCGTTGCAGACGATTTCAAGGTCGAACCTTGCATGGGCGGTAAGAAGCTTCAGCATATGGTTCAAAAAGCCGCAGCCGGTGTTTATAAGGCTTTTGCCCGAGCCGTCCAGATCCAGCATAAGGCTGATATCTGTTTCGGCGGTTTTTCTTGTTATTTCAGCCGTTCTCATTGCCAACTATCCTTTCAAGTGTATTTACAAGCGTTTCCATTTCGCTTTCCGAACCTATTGTTATTCTCAGATAATCCTCGATTCCCGACTGGTCGAACCTCCTTACAAGTATACCTAATTCTTTAAGCTGCGCAAAGATTTGCTTTCCGCTAAGTCCCGGGTATCTTGCAAACAGGAAGTTCGCTTTGGAATCGGTCATCTCAAACCCGATATCAGCCAGCGCCTTAGCGGTTTTCTGCCTTGTCGAAATGATTCTTGCACAGTTTGCGCGGTAGTAATCCGCATCTTTAACTGCGGCTTTCCCAGCGGCTAAGGTTATGCGATTGACGGAATACGGATTTGTGGAGTATTTTATCTTTTCAAGGTCTGCTATAAGCTCCTTCGATGTAAGCGCGAAGCCCAGACGTGCCCCAGCCATCGAGGCGGACTTTGAAAATGTTCGGCAGATGATAAGGTTTTCGCACTCCGAAAGAAGCGGTATAGCGGTTGTTCCGCCGAAGTCAACATAGGCTTCATCTATAAGTACAACGCAGTCGGGGCTGCTTTTGCAAATCTTTCGTATCTCGTCAAGACTGATTTCAAGCCCGGTGGGCGCATTGGGGTTGGCTATCGCGATTAATCCCTCTTTAAGATTCATATAGTCGCCATAGTCAAGCTTAAAGCCCTTCTTCAGCGGGAAGACAACCGATTTGCAGCCGTGAAGCGCCGCAAAGACCTTGTAAAAGCCGTAGGTAATATCGGCATAGTAGGTGGGCTTTTCTCTGCCTGCAAACGCTGTGAACGCCATGTTCAGAACGTCGTCCGAGCTGTTTGTTACAAAAACATTCTCACTTTTAAGCCCGAACAGATTCGCAAGTCCTTCTTTAAGTGCGGAGCAGGTGGGGTCGGGGTAGAGCCGCAGCAGCGACGCCTCGGAGGAATTGACTGCTTTAAGCACCCCATCTGACGGCGGGTAGGGGGATTCGTTTGTGTTCAGCTTTATGTACTTTCTGTCTCTCGGCTGTTCGCCGGGGGTGTATTCTTCTAAAGACTGATACTCGCCTATAAGAAATCTGCTCATGGCTTAGTCTTCCTTATCTTCAAATCTTATAGTGGCACTCTTGGCGTGGGCGTGTAATCCTTCCTTTTCGGCGAACAGGGCGATATCTTTATAGACCTTCTCCAAAGCTTCCTTAGAGTAGTAGGTATACTGCGTCTTCTTGATGAAATCGTCCACGGATAGAGGAGAGGAGAATCGCGCCGTGCCGTTGGTTGGAAGGGTGTGGTTGGCGCCGCTTAAGTAGTCGCCCAAAGCTTCGGGGCAGTATCTTCCCATGAACACCGAGCCGGCGTTCTTGACCATGCCTAAGTACTTGAACGGATCATCCACAACAAGCTCCAAATGCTCGGGGGCTACCTTGTTTGCGGCTTCTATAGCAAGGTCAAGGTTTGGCGCAACTATGATTTTGCCATTGTTCTCTATTGATACCCGCGCGATATCCTTGCGCGGAAGAGCTTCAAGCTGAACCTCGATTTCTGCGGCGACCTTAGCAGCAAGCTCCATCGAATCGGTAATCAGAACAGCCGTTGCCATCTTGTCGTGCTCCGCCTGAGAGAGCATATCCGCCGCGACGTTTTTAACATCGCTCTTGCCGTCAGCGACTACTAAAATATCGCTCGGTCCTGCTATCATGTCTATAGATACTCTGCCGAACACCTGCTTTTTGGCTTCCGCAACAAATGCGTTGCCGGGACCTACAATTTTATCCACCTTGGGTATGGTTTCTGTTCCGTAAGCAAGCGCTGCTATTGCCTGAGCGCCGCCTACCTTGAAAATCCTGTCCACACCCGCTATCTTAGCGGCGGCGAGGATGGATGGGTCGATTTTGCCGTCTGCCGATGGGGGAGTAGTCATTACTATATTCTTACATCCCGCGATTTTTGCCGGGATAGTATCCATAAGCACGGTCGAAGAAAGCGGTGCGGTTCCGCCGGGGACGTATATTCCCACGTTTTCAATCGGGATTATCCGCTGACCGCATACAACGCCATCCTTTTCGGTAATCACAAAGGAGTTTCTCAGCTGGCGCGAGTGGAAGGCGCGGATGTTTTCGGCAGCTTCGTTTAACACTCTTATAAACTCCGGCTCAACGCTTGCAAAGGCTTCTTCAATCTCATCTTCGCTCACCGCAAGGGAATCAAGATCTGCCTTGTCGAATTTAAGGGTGTATTCCTTCAAAGCCTTGTCGCCGTTGGTTTTTACATTTTCTATGATGTCCGCAACAAATCCCTCGACGTTTGCCGAATCATTGCCTCTTGCAAAAATCTCATCATCCGGCGCTTTGCCGTATTCAAATATTCTTATCACTTTCAAACATTCCTTTCAAAATGCCTTATCTGTTGTTTTCAAGAGCTTCAACCAGTGCTTTTATGCCCTCACCCTTGAACTTTGTGCTTGCCTTGTTCGCTATCAGCCTTGCGGAAATGTTCACAATCGTTTCCACGACCTCAAGGTTGTTTTCCTTAAGGGTGGTTCCTGTCTCGACTATATCCACAATGACGTCCGAAAGTCCGAGTATCGGAGCAAGCTCTATAGAGCCGTTCAGCTTGATTATATCTATGCTCCGCGATTTTGACTGATAATATCCGCTTGCAATGGCGGGGAACTTTGTGGCAACGGTAAGGGTTTTGTCTGTGCTGTCGCGAAAGCCCTTTTTTGCCGCTACGCACATTCTGCATTTGCCTATGCCAAGGTCGAAAAGCTCGTAAACGTCGGGGGAGTACTCCAAAAGAATATCCTTGCCCGCAACGCCTATATCGGCAGCACCGCGCTCGACGTATATTGCAACGTCGGATGGCTTTACCCAGAAGTAGCAGACGTTGGCTTCGTGATTTTCAAAGATAAGCTTTCTTGTCTGCGGGTCAGTAACCCCTTCGCAGCCAAAGCCCGCAGCTTCAAATATTCTATATACCTTTTCGCCCAGCCGCCCTTTTGGCAGGGCTATGTTTATCATTTTGTCAGTCATTGCCAGCCTCCGAACCGCTGAAGGCTATTATTGTGCGGTATTTAGCCTTCTGTGATATCCTTGTCGATACCGCCACGCGCTTACCGTCCCCGGAGAGCTTTTCGGCGTAGCGCATAACCTCTCCAACATCGTCCTGCGGCTTATATATCAGAGCGATATCCGCATCGAACTCGGAGCGGGAATCCATCGTTCGCTCCAAAAGGTCAACGTCTATTCCGAAGCCGATTGCCTGTTTGGATTTGCCTATCCTTTTTAAAAGAGGGTCGTATCTTCCGCCGGTCAGAATCTTTTCGGGGATGCCCTCGATAAAGCCCTGAAAGACTATTCCGTTGTAGTAGGACAGATCCTGAACCACCGAAAAATCAAGATGGATGCAAGGTGTAAGCCCTGCTCCGCTTATTACCGCGATAATGTCATTTAATTCCTTGCAGGCGGCTTTAAGCGCGGGAGTGTGGCAAAGCTTTTCAAGCTCTGCAAGCCCTTTTTCCGGCTCGGGGCTGATGTTTAAAAGGGCAATAAGCCTGTCCGCCTTATCGCCGAGAAGCCCGCGGATTTCGTGGATGTTCTTGGCGCCTACTCTGCGCAGAAGCTCCCGCTTGGTGCTCTCGTCCTGCGCACATTCGTCCACCAATCCCGAAACTATTCCCATATGGGATATATCCAAAACGTAAGGCCGTTCAAACAGCGCAAGGCTTTTTGCGGCAAGGCTTATGACCTCGCAGGTGTTGTAAAGGTCGATCTCGCCGATACACTCCAAGCCTGACTGCATTATTTCCTTCAGCTGATGCGTTCCGTTCATGACTCTGTAGACGTTTTCGCTGTAGTAAAGCTTTTCGGTAAGACCGTCCCCATCCTTGCAGCTGCGGATTATCGACATTGTAACGTCCGGCTTTAAAGCCATAAGCCTGCCCGAAGGGTCGGTAAAGGTGATTATACCTTCGCCTGCAAGAAAGTCCTTATTTGCGGCGTAAAGGTCGTATTCCTCGAACCGGCTCATTTTAAACTGCATATACCCCCTGCTTTCGTATAAAGAACGAAGCCGCAGAACGGCAATTTCACTGTTTTTAAGTGTGCGTATCACTTTTAAAATGTTCCTTTCGGTTATGAATTACTTTTTTCAAGTCTTTCTATGACTGTTTTATATCCGCCCTCGCCATAGTTCAAAGCGCGGTTTACCCGGCTGATGGTTGCAGTGCTTGCGCCGGTCTTCTCCGCAATGTCGGAATAGACGTATCCCGCAGAGAGAAGCTTTGCAACCTCAAACCGCTGTGAAGTCTCCTTAATTTCCTTTACGGTGCATAAATCGCTGAAAAAGCTTTCGCATTCCTCAACGGATTTAAGTGTTAGTATCGCCTCAAATAGCTCTTTTGTGCTGTTATCAAATAAGTTTGCCATGTTACCTCCATAATTCCGTAATTCATTACTATAATTCTATAATATTTTACCACGTTAGCAAACTAAAGTCAACTAACATTTCATACAAATATAATGCAATACTTGCTCTGATTTTTAAGCTAATAGTAAAGTATCGTAATAATCAATAAAACTAACCGTTATGGCTATTGCATTTTCGCTCGGGATTTGTTACAATACCATCTTGATACACTAATTTATATAAGGGGAATCAGAAAATGAGCTTCAAGCAAAAATACATCGGCGACAAGAGCTTTTATAAGATGCTTTTGCGCATAGTCCTGCCGATAATTGCCCAGAATGCCATTACAAACTTTGTTGGACTTTTGGATAACCTTATGGTCGGCAGAACCGGAACCGACCCGATGAACGGCGTTTCGGTTGCCAATCAGATAATGTTCGTCTTCAACCTTATCATCTTCGGCGCGGTTGCCGGAGCGGGCATATTCGCCGCCCAGTATTACGGTCAGGGCGACCACAAGGGCGTTAGGTATGCATTCCGTTATAAGCTGATAGTCTGCACCGTAACGGCGGCGATAGGCATATTGATATTCGCGCTTTTCAGGGATGATTTGGTTTCGCTTTACATATCTGAGTCTTCAATCGCCGGGTGCGACCCTGTTAAGACGCTTAAATACGGCTCCGAGTATATGTATGTTATGATGTTCGGGCTGCTGCCGTTTGCTGTATCCCAGTCCTACACCGGAACCCTGCGTGAGACCGGAGAGACTGTTGTTCCCATGGTTGCGGGAATTTCGGCGGTAGCGGTAAACCTTTGCTTCAACTATCTTTTAATATTCGGTAAATTCGGCTTTCCCGAGCTGGGAGCGACAGGCGCCGCAATAGCAACGGTAATATCCCGCTTTGTAGAGCTTGCAATAGTAGTCGTATGGACGCATACCCACAAGGAGCGCAACCCCTTCGCCGTCGGGCTGTATAAGGGAATGTACATCCCCGGGGATATCGCGAAGAAGATAACAATAAAGGGCTTCCCGCTTCTGGCAAACGAGACTTTGTGGAGCATGGCGATCGCCGCTATCTCACAGTGCTACTCGATAAGGGGCTTAGAGGTCGTTGGCGCGCAGAACATATCCACAACCGTTTCAAACCTGTTCAATGTTGTATTCCTTTCAATGGGTCTGGCAGTGTCGATAATAGTCGGTCAGGCTTTGGGAGCAGGGGAGACGGAAAAAGCCGTTGACCTCGACCGCAAGCTGATATTCATATCGGTTGCGAGCTGTGCCGTTACGGGCGCACTTTTGGCGGCGATATCTCCCTTCTTCCCGCACCTTTATAACACCGAGCCGGAAATAAGAACGCTTGCGACAAAGTTCATCCTCTGCGTTGCCGCTGGAACACCTTTGCAGGCCTTTGCCAACGCCGCGTACTTCACGATGCGCTCGGGCGGCAAAACCCTTATTACCTTCGTGTTCGACAGCGTTATGGTCTGGTCGGTAAACTATGTTTTAGTGTTCACACTGACCCATTATGCCACCGGAATGTCGGTAGTTGCGATAATGTTCTGCGAGCAGATGTCCAACATCGTCAAGTGTATATTCGGCTATTATCTCGTAAAAAAGAGGAAATGGGTAAATAATCTTGTAGCAAAATCATAAAAAGCCGTTGTAATTTGTGAAAATATATGTTACAATAAAACTGTTAATATCGATTCTGCATAACAAGGTGGTTGGATATATATGATAAAAGCAAGACTTGAAGCCAAAAATCTTCGGATATGGCTGACCTGTATAGCGGTATTCCTGTGTGGAATAATCATCTGCACCCCGTTTTTGGGAATTCTTGATGATGATATGCTTTATTCCGCTCTGCCATTTCTTGATTTCGGACTTGTCATAAGCGGTGAGGGGCTTCCCGATTGGCTTATTGATAATTTCAGCTTCGGAGTAAGCATTGCGTGCATCTGCGCGGCGGTGTGTCTTGTCTTCCATATCGTGTATGTTATAGTTCTGAATTCCTACAGATTGCAGCGCAGAAAAGCCGCAAGAATCCTTAAAAAGACCGGGTACTCCAAGGATTATTACGATGTTTTGGAGGATAAGCGCCGCAAGCTTAAAAAAAGCGTATTTTCATCTACCAATGACCTCTGCCTTGCCAAGGAATACTGCGACGGCAGAAGATACGAAAGCGCGTTCGAAATCCTGCGCAACATCAATATAGACGATTTCGACTTGAAGGACGCTACCCGTTATTACGCCCTTTATGCCTACGTTTTCACCATCACCGGCGACCTTAAAAACGCCCGCTTCGCCTTGGAGCTGGATGAACCGTTTGTAGAAAAGCTGAAGGGAAGCGCTGAGGCAGACTTTGCAAAAGCACTTTTAGCGTATGCCGAGCATAACTTCGATGAAGCCAAATCCGGCTTCAAGGCTTTGCTTAAATGCAAGAACAACGAAATCAGAGTGTGGGCAGGGCTTTATCTTGGACTTCTGTATTTAAGGATGCACAGCAAGGAAAAGGCAAGAAAGCTTGCTGTATCATTGAGCGGCTGCAAAAAAACTCCCCGCCAGAGCGAGGATTTGCTGAAGCTTCTTAAAAAGATAGAAACCGCTTACGCATTGGAGGCTGAAGAGGAAGCGCAGAAAACGCGGGAGGAGTTTGTGGTTCCGGCTGGTGCCGGAAGTGATTCGCTTCGCTAGTGATAAGTGATGGCGCCTGCGGGTAAATTCGCTTTGCGAGTGATATTGCTGCGCAGCTATATTGGCTATTTGAATAATTAATATTAATAATCGGCAAGAGCTTATGTGCTAATCTACAAAATGTTGCACAGCGCCGGGAAAAATATGCGCAAGCTCTTGCCTTTCTTTTTTCAAAGGGATAAAATAAGTATATTGATCATGAATCGGGAGGAAAATTCGATGGTATTTACAGTTGACGCCGGCAATACTAACATTGTTCTCGGAGCATATGATAATGATGAGAAGCTTGTTTTCACAGCAAGGATAGCGACTGAAGCCTCTAAAACCGAGGATCAGTACGCAGTAACCTTCTATCAGCTTATCACCCTGAATGGGATCGACCGTTCGGGCTTCGACGGCGCTATTATTTCAACCGTAGTACCCCCGCTTGTAACTCCCTTGAAGAATGCGGTAAGAAAGCTTTTGGGCGTTGAGCCGCTTGTTGTAGGTCCCGGCATTAAAACCGGTCTTAATATCAGGCTGGATAACCCAGCAATATTGGGTGCGGATTTAGTGTGCGGAGCCGTTGGAGCGCTGCTTAAGTATAAGCCGCCGCTTATAATCTTCGATTTCGGAACGGCCACCACCATATCCGGAATAGATTCCACCGGCGCATTCTTAGGCGGTTCTATTATACCGGGCATCAACGTTTCATTAAAGGCTCTATCCTCATCTGCGGCTCAGCTTCAGGATATCAACACCGATTCCGGTTCGATAGGCGTTATAGGAACCAACACCATTGACTCAATGCGCTCCGGCTCAATATTGGGCAGCGCCTCGATGATGGACGGCATGATATCCCGCTATAAAGAGGTTCTGGGTGAGGATGCAACGGTCGTTGCAACAGGCGGTCTTGCTTCAAGCGTTACGCCGTACTGCAAGACCGAGGGTATAATTCTTGACAATGATTTGCTACTTGACGGTCTTTTGGCTATCTATCGCAGAAACAAGTGATTCCATGATCAAAATTTAACTGCGTTGCACCGCTTGCCGGGCAACAGCACGGGTCAAAGTCCCGAGAGGTATTAAACATGGAAAATTCTTTGGCAAAAAACCGCGATCTCACCTATAAGCTGGTGGGAACAGCACTTCTGACGGCTATTGTTGTAGTTTTGCAGCTTGTCGGCGGAGCAATCAAGGTCGGCACATTCTCGATTTCGCTTGTACTTATGCCTATTGTTGTGGGCGCGGCTCTGTTCGGAATATGGTCGGGCGCATGGCTTGGCTTTGTATTCGGCGTTATGGTAATGGCAACTGGCGATGCCGCTCTCTTCCTGGCTGTAAACGTCCCCGGAACGATAATTACAGTTCTGGCAAAGGGAATATTGGCAGGTCTTGCCGCCGGTGCAGTGTATAAGCTTTTGGAGAAAAAGAACAAATACGTTGCAACCCTGCTGGCTTCAATCGCAAGTCCTGTAGTAAACACAGGCGTGTTCCTTATCGGCTGCGCAGTCTTCTTCCTTGATACCATCAAGTCCTGGGCTGGCGATGGTCCGGTATTTCAGTATATGATAGTCGGACTGGTAGGCGTCAACTTTATTCTGGAGCTTGCTATAAACCTTGTTCTTAACCCTGTAATAGTTCGGATTGTGGATATAGGAAAAAAGAGCTTCTCGGGTAAGACGAAATAAAAATACAGCTATTTTGCCGCTCAGCAGAATGCCGAGCGGCATTTTTATTTTCTGAAATGTGCAGGAAAATCTATTGAAAATGTGGGCGGTATGGTATATAATATTATCATCAACAATAATGGAGGATATCATCATGAAAGAATATACCAAAGGCGCAAACCCCTATATGCCGCTTTGGGAACACGTCCCGGACGGCGAACCCAGAGTTTTTGAGCATAACGGCGAAAAGCGCGTATACGTTTACGGCTCGCACGATACCGAAAAGACCTGCTACTGCGGCAAGGATCAGGTTGTTTGGAGCGCACCGGTTGACGATCTGACGAACTGGACCTGCCACGGCGTTTGCTACACTGCGACGGACGGAAGCATCCTTTATGCCCCGGACGTCGTAAAGAAGGGTGATACATACTACCTTTACGCCGCCGAATGCTGCGGCGGAAGAATAATGGTTGCAAAGTCGGATAACCCGGCGGGACCTTTTGTAGACCCCGTTAAGACCGACCTTGGCTTCGACCCCGGAATCTTAGTTGACGATGACGGCAGGGTTTACGCCTACTGGGGCTTCTGCGGCTGCTACTGCGCAGAGCTTAACGACGATATGGCTACCATAAAGGAGGGCACTCTTCACGCCCACCCCATGGGTCACACCAAAGCCCCTTGGGCAAAGGAAGACGGTCATTTTGATGAAAACGATGCTTTCTTTGAAGCATCATCCCCCAGAAAGGTAATGGGCAAGTATGTTTACATCTATTCCAAGAGATACTATACCCCCGTTCCCGAGCTGGGCGTTTACACCGAAAACAACGGCTTCCTTTCCTACAAGGTCAGCGACAAGCCGCTTGAAGGCTACGAGCCGGGCGGTGATATAAGCTTCAACGGCGGCGAGATTCTGAAAAACCCGGACGGCAGCGGCACTATGACCTATCGCTGGGGCAACAATCACGGCTCTATTATGGAGGTCAACGGCAAGTGGTATGTGTTCTATCACCGCCAGACAGGTGTGAACGAATTCTCACGCCAGGCAATGCTCGAACCGATTGACGTTGCCATGGATAAAAACGGCAGACTTTATATCGGTGATGTTACATATAAGGACGGCGAGCCGGTATCCTCAAAGCCTGTTGAAATGACCTCGCAGGGGGCGCACATCAACGGTTTAGACGCGCATAAGCTTATCTCTGCGGGCTACGCCTGCCACATCTTTGGCGGCTCGAAGCCTGCATATATCGCGGCGGTCTACGACAAAACCGAGTCGGTTTCCGCGCCTGTTGTGGATATAACTAACGGCGTGACGGTCGGATTCAGATATTTGCAGTTCGGCAATAACGCGCCCAAAACCGTTACCGCCGAAATCAACGCGCTTGAAAATGTCGCGGTGAACGTAAGGCTGGATGATTACAAGGGAAGGATAATTTCGAGCTTCACCCTCGCCAAGGGCGAGACAATGGCGAGTGCGGAAATATCATGTGGAGTGATTGGCAAGCACGCGGTTTACTTCGAGTTCCTTTCCGAGAGCAGGAAGAGCGCTGCGGAGTTTGTTAGGTTTACTTTTGATTGAGATTGAATAGGAGATGAAAATACACCCTCTCCGGCGATGGAGGGGGTGTTGTACTTTAAATATAATTATTCTTTGTCTTTATTAAGCGACGAGCATGAATTCAAGGCAGTTGATATCTTTAACTGGTTGTTAATGCTCTGTAAAAGTCTCAGCACCTCAGCAAACCAAAGAATTGTTATGTAGCTTATAACGCTAATTACCCACACAATTGTTGCCCGCAATAGGTTGAACTCTGACCCCCAATTCGCTAATGCTATGCCGGCGTATATTCCTACAAAAAAGCCGACTACGAGTACAGCATATGCACAGAAAGCCAGGAAATTTCCAATTGCATTGCCTTGATCAACATATTTGTGTTGAACAATAGCTTCAAACTCTTCATCGGTAACTTCTATAGGCTGTTTTTTGAAGTGGACGGTTGTACCTTTTTCGCTGTCGTACTCGGATTCTGAATATTCAATACGAGTTTTTTCATCTAAGGACAGATAGTTTTCATTTGTTTCTAGCAGGAAAACCTTATCATATAAGCCTGCCTCAATCAGAATTTGATTTCTGATTGATTTGTTTTCGCTGTTTGCTAAAAATTCTTCTACTCGTTTGTTCATGATTTTTCCTCCAAAATGGTTGATTATCTCAAAAAAGCCTTGATTTACGGGCATACACGCAGGATTTCAAGCTGAATTTACTACCAATTTACTACTTTTGAGGGAAAGAGCCTTGATATGCCGCCCGGAACCCTGCAAGCCCAAACACCAGCACACAGCATTGAAAAAAATAAATGAAAACTGAATACGACGCATACGCGGCGTTTCTTACTTCCCAGCCGGGAGGAAAAGGAACGCCGCTTTTTTTATGCCCTCATGTTACGCAGTAGGGGCAGAAAAAGCCTTGCTACAAGCGGCTTTGCGGGCGCGTTTTTGCCGGGGACAGGGATTTATACCTAAACCCCGGAAACCGCCGCCCTATCGCGTAACAAATCCACAACCAAAGGAGTGATGAAGCTATGGCAGTTTTCCGAGTGGAACGCAACAAGGGCTATACCGTTATGAGCAACCACCATTTACGCAACAAGGAGCTGACCTTAAAGGCAAAGGGGCTTTTATCGCAAATGCTGTCACTTCCCGAAGATTGGGACTACACCCTTGCGGGGCTG
>CALDFS010000234.1 GCA_937942105.1 uncultured Ruminococcus sp.
GGCAAGCCGCCAAGGCTCCGCACCTTAGCCACATCTTTATTCTGCTTCTGTCCCTCACTTCGCCCGCGCTTGCAATAAGCTCGTCATCGATTTTTCCAATAGCATCCAAAAGTATTTCGCTTTTCATATTACTATGCCCTCCTTTTCAAGCTGTGCTTTTAATTCGTTCCTCATTCTGAAAAGCAGGGAAGTGGTTTTGCTCTCGCTCATACCAAAGCTTTTAGCGATTTGCCTTATCGGGTGCATATACCAGTAACGGTGGATGAAGATGTTCCGCTTCTGCTCCGGCTGTTCGCGCAGGAAGCGGTTGATTGCCTCCACTAAAAGGGCATCATCAAAGGACTGCTCGACTCCATGGGCGGAGGGTATGCATTCCTCCAGCTCGGAAAGAACAAGCTCGGTCTGTCCGAAGCCCCGTTTTTCGGCGGTGTAACGCCTGAATCTGTTCAGCGAAAGGTTCCGCACGATTTTTCCCAGATATGCCGAAAGCTTTTCAGGGCGCTTGGGCGGCATTGATTTCCACGCCTGCAAATATGTATCGTTGACGCACTCCGCACTGTCCTCGCTGTTGTGAAGAATGTTGTAGGAAATGGTGTGGCAGTATTTGCCGTACTTTTTGTCGGTCGCCGATATGGCTGTCTCACTTCTGAGCCAATATAGCTCGATTATTTCATTGTCGTTCATTGATTTCTCCCTCCATTGCTTGTCTTCCATAGCTATCTCCCCCCCATTGCTTGTCGTCCATAGCTATCTCCCCTCCATTGCTTGTCGTCCATAGTTATCTCCCCTTTCCCCGGCGCCTTTATCCCGAAGATTTTTTGGGATAGGTGCTTCTAACAATATACACAACAAAATCGGGCGTTCATTGCATGAAGAGTGAAATTTTTTTGAAAAATCATTGCCGCCCACGAATGGACGGCAACGATTCAAAGCATTATTATACAGTAAGCTGGCTTTCATCCGTTTCCAGAAGAATCAGAATATCCTCTTCATCCCCGGTTTTGGAGTTGATATATACAAGCACTGTATCGTCGTTTGATGTCTTGCACTTGAATTCCCAGCAGAGCTTTTCATCCACAGAATTTGTCGGAATCACCGCCAGCGCGGATTTAACAACGCTCAGCATCGGTGAAAGCTTTTCCTGGCACTCCTGCTCGCTTAAAACAGGCTCACCCAAGTTTCTTTCGTGGTGGTTTACTATGAAACCGCGGGCGTCGAAGCCCAGAATCTCGCCGTTATCCATCGCGACTGATATCTTTATAAGGTCGGTGTAGCAGGTAACGCCGTTGTCCTCATAAGCATAGTTTATGGTGCAAACGTTGTTGTAGGTTTCATAATAGGTCTTTTTCATTCCGGATATAGCAAGCGAATCAAGGTAGCTCCGGGCATATACCTCTGCCTCTGCCGGCGTGATTTTTGATGTTCTCGGTTCGCGGCTTTTAATAAGGTAGCTTATATATCCGCCCTTTTGGGTGACGGCGCAGTAGATTCCGTCTGCACTGAAGCAATAGGATGGCATTTTGCCCTGCTCTCCGCCCTCGACGGTTTTAAGCTGCCAATCCTCCATGCCGCAGTACTGCGCGGCGCGGCGGCGCGCCTCATCCTCGTTTACCTGACTTGCGCCCTGAATCAGGCGGGGTGTGCGCTCCAATATATGGTCGGAGAACGGACCGTCGTATATAAGCTTGGGGGTAGATGAGAAGCCATCTTCAAGCTTGGCAAAGCCATCGGTAATAAACGACTGTCCGCCCGAATCGATATCGGCAAACAGCTGGGTTATGGTCTTGTCGTCCGAAAGAAAGCGTGACTGCATTTCCCAGAGCTGTTTTGATAGCTCCTTGGCGTTCTGGCAGAGGGCTGAAAGTCGGCTGTAATCCTCGTAAGAGGTTTCTTCCCCGCGTGAAGCCGCCGCTGAGATTGAGGAAGCATAGTTGCCTATCTGCGTAAGGAATTTTTCTGTGCGTTCAAGCGAGGTGTTGTATACCGGAAGCTTGGTAAGCGCGTTCTTGGCGGTGCTCGCTTCACTTAAAAGCTCGTTTGAAAGCCGGGTCATCATCGCCGGGGAGCCGGAATAAAGCCCTTTTGTCAGGGTCGAGGATATCTTGTCCGCACTGGATGCAAGGTCTTCCACCGCCTGGCGGTAGCCGTATTCGATAAAGTTTTCCGCGCGCGAAAGCTTTCGCATATAAATAAGGTCAGCCGCGCCCAGAACCGCAATTATCGCCAAAGAAAAGGATACCAGCCGTGCTATAGTTCTTCTTGAAATAACCGTTTTCATGATATATAAATGGTCCTTTCGTGATTATTTGCTAATAGCTTTTCACATTTATTTGCAAATACACGTTGTAAATTTTTACAGCAAACGTGCGGAGCGCCGCCATCCCTGCATCATCCTGAAGGATTAACTCCCTGCCGAGCACTCGCATAAACTGAATTAAGCTCCCTGCAATTTCCGGTTGGCTGAATAATACTAATTCTACGTAAAAGTGTAACTACAGAATCGCCACAAAACCGCTAGGCGATGGGTTTCGCGGCGATTCTGTAGACACTTTTTAACGTAGAATAAGTATAAACTGCAAAGTATTGTCAAGAATAATACTGTAAATGCGAGACTGGACTTCAAGGAACAGTCTTGTAAACATAAAACAGCCCAATTATAACACTATTCTTCGCTCGGGTGTAAAGATGTACATATGTCCTTATGCCTGATTGCGGGAAAGACCTAAAAGCAACAGGAGAGATAGCCATGTCAGTATATAGGGGAGAAATATATTACGCCGATTTAAGCCCGGTGGTAGGCTCGGAGCAGGGCGGAGTAAGACCTGTACTTATAGTTCAGAACGACGTTGGAAACCGTCATTCGCCGACGGTGATAGCCGCTGCCATAACCAGTCAGCGGGAAAAGACCCGCCTGCCCACTCATATCGAGATAACCTCCGGCACCTGCGGTCTGGCCAAGGACAGCATTGTGCTTTTGGAGCAGATTCGCACCATTGACAAGCAGCGTTTAAAGGAGCGCATGGGCGTTCTGGATGCCGGCTCGATGGATAAAATCAACAATGCCCTGCAAATCAGCTTTGGATTGAATAACGGCACAGGCGGCGTCACACTAAGATAAAGAGGTGACACCGCACACTGCCACACCTTTCCTCGGCTAAATGCCGGGGTTTGTTTTACATAAGCATATTTCTTTGCCATCCATCTAAAAAGCAATCCCCTGCGGGCAGCTCAATATTGAACCGCCCGCAGGGGATTTACAAGGGGTAACTATATAAATATGGAGGAAAACCTTTATCTGCTCACCGCGGCAGCCTTGCTTCTGTATTTAAGCTTTATCTTGTCGGCGATAAGGGCAATAAACTCGGAATTAGTGGGCTTGCCCTTGCCGGTGTTCACTGTGTATCCGAAGAAGGAATTCAGGATTTCAACATCGCCCCTGTCCCACGCGATTTCAATGGCGTGGCGGATGGCGCGCTCCACCCTTGATGGCGTGGTGGAGTATTCCTTTGCGACTGTCGGATACATCAGCTTGGTAACGCTTTCGAGCATTTCGGGGTCGTTCACCGAGTGAATTATCGCTCGCCTTAAATAGTGATACCCCTTTATGTGAGCGGGAACTCCTAGCTGATGTATCATCTCGGTTACGACGACCTCCAGATCGGGCGAGGTCCTTTTGGACTGGATTACCGGGCTGTCCTCCAAAATATCGTAGCCCATCACCTGATTTATTCTGTCCCCCAGCATGTGGAAATCAAACGGCTTTACAAGATAGTATGCCGCGCCCTCCTGCATAACCTGCCTAAGAGCAAACTCGTTTTCGCAGGGTGCGCATATTATGAACGCCGGCTTGGATTTGGACGCCTTGTTCACCTTTTTCATAAGCTCGATGGCGTCCAGTCCGGGCATCCACAGGTCAGACACAACAACATCAGGCACCTCCGAGGTAACGGCTTCAAGTATGACATTGCCGTCCTTGGGGCGGACAATGCAGAAAAATCCCATTTCCCGCAGCTCCTGCGCGCATTTTACGCCGTATTCCTCGCTGTCATCTCCTATAAGCACCTTTAATTTTTTCGATACGTTTGACATTTTTATCTCTCCTTTATTTTTATTAAAAGTTATTTAGATGTTTTTCTTTTCTTTTCCAAATATTAACATATATATGTGTAGAATTATGTCATAGAAGGACAGATAATCAATCGAATTTGAAAAAATTTTTTGCTTTCTTCCGCAGGCGATTTTTGCATGAAGACGGTACGCACAATTTGCGCAAAAATATGCCGTAAAGCGGTTGACAATCGCAAAAACATCTGCTATACTTTATAAAGTATAAATTTGCGGGGCTGATTGCCTTGCGAAAAAAGAAAAAGCAATTTTTAAGTTGGTACAGTGATACCTGCAAGATTGGCTAATAGTTCGCGCGGCGGTTTTCGGCTTCTTTCGGGGCTTGTGCGGCTGTGCGGTTTTGTGTGCAATCTTGCTTTAAAAGCAGGATTTTTGTTTTATATGGAGGTATTTAGTTATGATATCAGGAATAAAAGCTGTCTGCGAAAAATCTGCCGCCGATTCCGCCTTTGACCTTCTTTCCCGCAAAGGCTTATTGCCTGATTCTGATGTTAGCTATATTGTTGTTCCCGGTCTTTGTGATGTTCATGTTCATTTCAGAGAGCCGGGCTTTTCTTATAAGGAGACTATACGAACCGGCTCCCTTGCGGCTGCTCATGGGGGATATACCGCCGTGTGCACAATGCCCAACCTTAACCCTGTGCCGGACAGTTTGGAGAGCCTTAATGTCCAGCTGGATATTATCAAAAGGGATTCCGCCCCCTGCGTAAGCATTCACCCCTACGGCGCAATAACCAAAGGCGAAAAGGGCGAATGCTTAGCCGATATGGAAGCCATGGCGCCCTACGTATGCGCATTTTCAGACGATGGCAGGGGAGTGCAGTCGCAGGATATGATGCTTTCGGCAATGCGCAAAGCCAAGGAGCTTGATAAAATCATAGCCGCCCACTGCGAGGTCAACTCGCTTTTAAACGGCGGATATATCCACAACGGCGAATACGCTCATGCGCACGGCCATCGGGGGATATGCTCGGAAAGCGAATACGCCCAGATAGCAAGGGATTTAGAGCTTGCCGCTAAAACCGGGGTGAAGTATCACGTCTGCCATATATCCACTAAGGAAAGCGTTGAGCTTATCCGCCAGGCAAAGAAAAGCGGGGTGGACGTTACCTGCGAAACAGGTCCGCATTACCTCACCCTTTGTGATAGCGATTTGCAGGAGGACGGCAGATTCAAAATGAACCCGCCCCTGCGCTCGCACTGCGACAGGGACGCGCTGATAGAAGGCATCAAGGATGGCACTATAGATATGATAGCCACCGACCATGCCCCGCACAGCGCCGAGGAAAAGTCGCGCGGGCTTGAAAAAAGCCTGATGGGAGTTGTGGGCTTGGAAACCGCCTTTGCGGTGATGTATACTGAGCTCGTACTAAAGGGAGTGATCACCATTGAAAGGCTTATTGAGCTTATGAGCAAAAACCCCCGCCGCAGGTTCGGGCTGAGCGGCGAAGCGGGCTTTGCAGTGTTCGAGGTTTCAAGGCCGTATATCATAAACCCCGATGGCTTTGCCACCATGGGCAGGGCTACGCCGTTTGCAGGAAGAAAGGTCTTTGGCAGATGGATAGCCACCGGCAGCAGCGCGGGCGCCGCGCAAACAATAAACCGCTAAAAAATCTTATACTTATTCTACGCTAAAAAGTGTCTACAGAATCGCCGCGAAACCCATCGCCTAGCGGTTTTGTGGCGATTCTGTAGTTACACTTTTACGTAGAATTAGTATTATATATATCGGAGGAAACATCATGGCAAAAAGAAAAGATTTGAAGAAGATTATGATAATCGGCTCAGGACCAATTGTTATAGGTCAGGCGGCTGAATTCGACTATGCAGGAACCCAAGCCTGCCTTGCCCTTAAAGAGGAGGGGTATGAGGTTGTTCTGTGCAACTCCAACCCCGCAACCATCATGACCGACACCGCCATTGCGGACAAGGTGTATATGGAGCCGCTGACGCTTGAATACATCGCCAAGATTTTAAGATACGAGCGCCCCAACGCCATCATTCCCGGAATCGGCGGTCAGACAGGTCTTAACATGGCTATGCAGCTTGAAAAGAAGGGCGTTTTAAAGGAATGCCAGGTCGAGCTTTTGGGCACAAGCAGCGTTAGTATTGAGCAGGCTGAGGACAGGGAGCTTTTTAAGGAGCTTTGCCAGTCAATAGGCGAGCCTACCATCCCCTCGGAAATAACCTATTCGCTTGAAGAAGCCAAAAAGGCAGCCCTTGATATCGGCTACCCGGTAGTTCTGCGCCCGGCGTTCACCCTGGGCGGCACAGGCGGCGGCTTTGCCAACAACGAGGAGGAGCTTATAGATATAGGAACAAACGCCTTCAAGCTTTCGCCGGTTCATCAGGTGCTGATTGAAAAGAGCGTTAAGGGCTTTAAGGAAATAGAATTCGAGATGATGCGCGACGGTGAGGACAATGTTATCACCATCTGTGGCATGGAAAACGTTGACCCTGTAGGCGTTCACACCGGCGACTCGATAGTTGTTGCGCCCATAATGACCCTTAACGACCACGATCTTAAAATGCTCAACGATTCCGCGATAAAGCTTATAAAGGCGCTTAAAATCGAGGGCGGCTGCAACGTTCAGTTCGCGCTTTCGCCAAATTCGAGCGAATACTATCTTATTGAGGTAAACCCCAGAGTCTCGCGCTCCTCGGCGCTTGCTTCAAAGGCGAGCGGCTACCCGATAGCAAAGGGAACCGCAAAGATAGCCGTTGGCATGACGCTGGACGAAATCAAGATAGCCAACACCACCGCCGCAACCGCTCCTTACCTTGATTACGTGGTTGCCAAGCTTCCAAGATTTCCGTTTGACAAGTTCTCTTCAGTTTCAAACAAGCTCGGCACTCAGATGAAGGCGACAGGCGAGGTTATGGGAATAGGCTCGACCTTAGAGGAGTGCTTGCTTAAATCGGTAAGATGCCTTGAAATCGGTTGCACGCACTTCCATCTTCCCAAGTTCGACGGCAAAACCAAGCAGGAGCTTTGCGAATATCTTGCCGACTTCCGCGACGACGGTATTTTCGCCGCCGCTCAGCTTATAAGGCTCGGCGCAACGGTTGAGGAGCTTTACAAGCTCACCATGATAACCCCCTACTTCCTTGAAGCCTTGAAGCGTATAGTTGACTTTGAGAAGGTCATAGAGGATAACAAGGGTGATATTGAAACCCTTAAAGCCGCCAAGAAGATGGGCTTCTCGGATGCTTATATATCCAAGCTGTGGGGAGTTAAGGAGACAGAAGTGTTCGGTATGCGTAAATCCAACGCCATTATGCCGATATACCGCATGGCAGACACCCTGCACACCGGGGCGTATATCCCTTACTTCTATTCTTCATATACAGGCGAGAACCGCTCAAAGCTTTCTGACAAGAAAAAGATTATAGTTCTGGGTGCAGGCCCTATAAGAATAGGGCAGGGCGTTGAGTTTGATTATTCCACCGTTCACGCCGTTAACACCATCAAAAAATCGGGCTATGAAGCCATTATAATAAACAACAACCCCGAAACCGTCTCGACCGACTATACCACCTCGGACAAGCTATATTTCGAGCCGCTCACGCCGGAGGATGTTATGAACATCATCGAGTTTGAAAGCCCCGAGGGCGTTATAGCCTCGCTGGGCGGACAGACCGCAATCAACCTTGCCCAGCCGCTGTTTGACCGCGGAGTCAAGATTATCGGCACAGACTGCCAGGCAATAGACAAGGCTGAAAACAGGGACAGCTTTGAAAAGCTCTTGCTGGAGCTTGATATCCCCCAGCCAAAGGGCAAGGCAGTAACCAGCGTTGAGGATGGCGTTGCGGCTGCCGCCGAGATAGGATACCCGGTTCTGGTTCGCCCCTCCTTCGTTCTGGGCGGCAGAGCCATGCAGATTGTTGCCAACGAGGAACAGCTTCGCCACTACCTTAAAACCGCCGTTGAAATCGACGCCGACAAGCCGGTTTTGGTGGATAAGTACATCATCGGCAAGGAGGTCGAGGTAGACGCTATATGCGACGGCAGAAACGTCTTCGTTCCCGGAATCATGGAGCTTGTAGAAAGAACAGGTATCCACTCCGGCGACTCTATAAGCGTTTATCCCACCTTCAGCATCTCGCCCAAGGTAAAGGGAACAATATTGCAGTACGCCAAAAAGCTGGGCTTGGGAATAGGAATAATCGGTCTTTACAACATCCAGTTCATAGTTGACAGAAGCGACAATGTTTATATAATCGAGGTCAACCCCCGCTCATCAAGAACCGTTCCGTTCCTTTCAAAGTCCACCGGCTACAGCCTTGCGGATATCGCGACCGAGGTTATCCTGGGCAAATCGCTGCGCGAGCAGGGGATCTTTGACATCTATCCGGATGAAAAGAAGCGCTGGTATGTTAAAGTGCCGGTATTCTCCTTCCAGAAGATACGCGGATTGGACGCTTACCTTTCCCCCGAAATGAAGTCCACCGGCGAGGCTATAGGCTATGACGACAAGCTCAACCGTGCGCTGTATAAGGCACTTCAAGCAAGCGGAATGCACCTTCAGAACTACGGCACGGTGTTTGCTACCATCGCCGATAAGGACAAGGAAGAAGCCCTGCCGCTTATAAGACGCTTCTACAACTTAGGCTTTAACATCGAAGCCACAAAGGGAACAGCAAACTTCCTGCGCGAGCACGGCATAAAGACCAGAACCCTTGCCAAGCTGAGCGAGGGAAGCGACGAAATTGCCGACGCACTGCGCCAAGGTCACATTGCATATGTCATCAACACCGCCGAAATCGGCTCGATGGGTAATGCCAGCGACGGTTACAAGATAAGAACCCTCGCAACCGACAACAACATTACAATGTTCACAGCGCTTGATACGGTTCGGGTTCTTTTAGATGTCTTGGAGGAAACCACAATAACCGTTTCCACGATTGACGCTTGATGGGAGTAAATATGAAGGAAGTTATTTATAAAGTAGTATCAAACCAGAAAATCGCCAAGGACGTTTATAGGATGATTCTTTCGGGCGATACCTCGGCAATCACAGCGCCCGGGCAGTTCGTAAATTTAAAGCTTGAAGGCTTCTATCTTCGCCGCCCGATATCGGTGTGCGACTGCTCGCCCGACAGCTTGACGCTTATATACAAGGTAGTCGGCGGGGGAACAGAGCTGATGTCAACGCTTGCGCCGGGCGCTCAGATAAACACCCTATCCGGCTTGGGCAACGGCTACAACTTGGATAAAAGCGGGGATAGACCGCTTCTTGTGGGCGGAGGGGTAGGAGTTCCGCCGCTGTATAAGCTCTGCCGCGAGCTGATGGTTCGCGGTGCTAAGCCGACTGTTGTAATGGGCTTCAATTCAAAGGATGATGTCTTCTGCGAGCAGGAGTTCAAGGCGCTCGGCGCTGATGTATACGTCGCCACGGCGGACGGAAGCTGCGGCGAAAAGGGCTTCGTCACCGATATAATCAAGCGGCTTGACTATACGTTTTTCTACACCTGCGGACCCGAGCCGATGTTCCGGGCAATGTCGAGGATGATGAAGACCCCGGGGCAGTATAGCTTTGAGGAAAGAATGGGCTGCGGCTTCGGCGCTTGTATGGGCTGCTCCTGCCGCACCTTGACCGGCAACAAGCGAATCTGCCGCGAGGGACCGGTTATGAACAGCGAGGAAATCATCTGGAACAAGGAGGGTGAAGGCAAATGAACAGACTATCTGTAAATCTCTGCGGAGAAAAGCTTGACAACCCCATCATCCCCGCAAGCGGAACCTTTGGCTATGGCTATGAGTTTGCCGAGCTTTACGATATAAACATCTTAGGAACCTTTTCATTTAAAGGCACCACCCGCGAGCCGCGCTTCGGCAATCCCACCCCGCGCATAGCGGAGTGCACGGCAGGAATGATAAACGCCGTTGGCTTGCAGAACCCGGGCGTGGAAAAGGTGATATCCGAGGAGCTTCCTAAGATGAAAGCGGTGTTTAATAAGAAGGTAATGGCGAACGTCAGCGGCTTTTCGGTTGAGGATTATGCTTACACCTGCGAGCTTTTAGATAAGTGTGAAGAGGTCGGCTGGCTGGAGGTTAACGTCAGCTGCCCAAACGTCCACGGCGGGGGAATGAGCTTCGGAACAGAGCCTGAAGCCGCCGCCAAGGTGACAAGGGCAGTAAAAGCCGTAACCCGCAAGCCGGTGATAATAAAGCTCTCGCCGAACGTGACTGATATAGTATCAATAGCCAAGGCGTGTGAGGATGCGGGCGCGGACGGAATAAGCCTTATAAACACCCTTTTGGGCATGAGAATCGATTTGCGCACCAAAAAACCTGTTATCGCCAACAAAATGGGCGGTTTCTCGGGCGCGGCAATCCTGCCGGTGGCCATACGGATGGTTTATCAGGTGTATGACGCCGTTAAAATCCCGATAGTTGGAATGGGCGGAGTATCCTGCGCCAAAGACGTAATAGAGATGATGCTCGCCGGGGCGACTGCTGTTGAGGTTGGGGCGCAAAACCTTGTTGAGCCGCTTGCCTGCAAGCATATAATCGAGGAGCTGCCCACGGTGATGGATAAATATGGTATAAAAAATCTTACGAATATAATAGGAGGAGCGCACAATGGGTAGAGATGTAATAGTCGCCTGCGATTTTTCGTCTAAAGAGCAGGTAATGAGCTTTTTGGATAAGTTCGAGGGCAGAAAGCCTTTTGTTAAGATAGGCATGGAGCTGTTTTATGCCGAGGGCCCGCAGATAGTTCGCGAAATCAAGGCGCGCGGGCATAAGATTTTCTTGGATTTGAAGCTTCACGATATCCCCAACACCGTTAAAAAGGCGATGTCGGTGCTGTCAGGATTGGATGTTGATATGACCAACCTTCACGCCTCGGGCACAAAGCGGATGATGGAAGCGGCAATCGAGGGTCTTACCCGCCCGGATGGCACCCGCCCGATTCTTATTGCCGTGACCCAGCTGACCTCTACCGACCAGCAGGCTATGGAGGAGGATTTGCTTATCAACCATCCCATAGACGAGGTTGTAATGCACTATGCCCGCAACGCCAAGTGCGCGGGGCTGGACGGCGTTGTATGCTCTCCGCTCGAAGCGGGCAAGGTTCACGAGGTCTGCGGCAGTCAGTTCATCACCGTGACCCCCGGCGTAAGATTTGCAGACGGCGACAAGGGCGACCAGAAGCGGGTTATGACCCCAGCCGAGGCAAAGAAGATAGGCTCTGATTATATAGTAGTGGGCAGACCGATAACCGCCGCAGAAGACCCGGTAGCCGCATACGAAAGATGCATAAAGGAATTTGTTGACTGATTGATAAGGAGGACAAACCGACATGGAAGCATATAAAAGAGAATTTATCGACTTTTTAAAGCAAGCAAACGTCCTGAAATTCGGGGATTTTACCGCCAAGAGCGGCAGAAAGATACCCTATTTCATCAACGCAGGCGAAATCAAAACAGGCGCGCAGATAGCCCGCCTTGGCGAGTTCTACGCCAAAGCGTACTCCGAGAAAATAGGGGACAAGCGATGTGTTCTTTACGGACCTGCATATAAGGGAATATCAATTGCGGTATCGTCCGCCGTTGCTCTTACAAAGCATGGGCTGGATGTTCCCTTCTTCTTCAACCGCAAGGAAGCTAAAGACCATGGCGAGGGCGGAGTTTTTGTGGGATATATTCCCAAGGAGGGCGAGGAGGTTGTTATCACCGAGGATGTTATAACCGCCGGAACAGCCATCCGCGAAAGCATGGAGATACTTTCCTGCCTTAAGGGCGTTAAGGTCGCTGCGGCGCTCATCATGGTTGACCGCAAGGAAAAGGGCAGGTCAGATATGGGCGCTATGGCAGAAATCGAGGAGGAATTCGGCTTCCCGGTATATTCGGTTGTGGATGTTTACGACATCATAGAGTATCTTGAAGAGGATGAGCAAAACGCCGAAAACGTCCAGAGAATCAAAAATTATCTCAGCATAAACGGCGCAAAGTAAGCGCTGCGAGGTGACATTATGCGAAATCTTATAAACATCCTTGATTTGAGCGTTGAGGAAATCGACAGGCTCATCGAGGTTGCCGACGATATCATCAATAACCCGCAAGACTACAACGAGGTCTGCCGCCACAAGATACTTGCAACCCTTTTCTACGAGCCATCCACCAGAACCCGCCTTAGCTTTGAATCGGCAATGCTCTCGCTGGGCGGAAACGTTCTGGGCTTCTCCGAGGCGGCTTCAAGCTCGGCGGCAAAGGGCGAAAGCGTTGCAGATACGGTTACCATGGTTTCGGGATATTCCGACATAATAGCCATGCGCCACCCCAAGGAGGGCGCGCCGATAGTCGCCGCGCAGCACTCCACCGTGCCGATAATCAACGCCGGGGACGGCGGGCATTACCACCCCACCCAGACCCTGACCGACCTTATGACCATCCGCCACGAAAAGGGAAGGCTTACAAACCTTACAGTCGGCTTGTGCGGCGACTTGAAGTTCGGCAGAACGGTTCATTCGCTGATCGGTGCGATGTCGCGGTACGAGGGCGTTAAGTTCGTGCTGATATCCCCCGAAGAGCTAAAGCTTCCGGGATTTGTGCGGCGCGAGTATATTGCCAACAAGGGAATACCCTATGTTCAGTCGGAGTCGCTTGAAGAGGTAATCGGCGACTTGGATATCCTATACATGACCCGCATCCAGCGGGAACGCTTTGTCAGCGACGACGAGTATCTGCGCCTTAAGGACACCTACATCCTCACAGCGGAAAAGATGAAGCTTGCCCGCCCGGATATGATAGTTATGCACCCACTGCCGAGGGTGAACGAAATCTCGGTAGCGGTGGACTCCGACCCCCGCGCTTGCTACTTCAAGCAGGCAAGGTATGGCAAATTCATCCGCATGGCGCTTATTATGAAGCTATTGGGGCTTATTGAAAATGATGTTCCCTATGTGCCGACTGAGGACAGTGAGGCGGAAATTGTCTATGATAAGTTTCCCTGCCGCAACACCCGCTGCATAACCTCGGCGGAGCAGGAGCTTAGGCAAGCATTTAAGCTGACTGACCGCGAGTGCGGGATATACCGCTGTGTTTACTGCGAGACGAGGCAGAGCTGATATTATAATCCAAATCTTTCCGCAAGCCCTCCTACCATTTTACGGCAGGAGGGCTTTTTTTCTAAAAACTTTTCGTAAAACCGCAACCTTTTCCCCGCAAACCGTTACTTAATGGGTGAAGGACATTAAAGGAGGGAAAACCTTGGACGACAAACAGATAATAGAGCTTTATTTTGCGCGCGATGAGCTTGCTGTTTCGGCTACTCAGGAAAAATACGGCAGTCTGCTTAGCGGCATTGCCTTAAAAATTCTCGGCGAAAGTGGGGCGTCGGAGGAATGTGTGAACGACGTCTACCTTTCGCTATGGAGGAGCATCCCGCCCGAAAGTCCCGAAAATCTGCGGGCTTATTCCTGCAAGATTGTCCGCAATATGGCATTCAACCGGCTTCGCTACAGTCTCGCCGAAAAGCGCTCCGCTCATGCGGAAATATCACTCGACGAGCTTGAAGAAACCCTATCGGATGGCATATCCCCACAAGCTTTTGAGGATATCGATTTTAAGATAGTCTTAAATGAGTTTTTGGAGGGACTCCGCCCGGAATCGCGGAAGGTGTTCTTAAAAAGATATTTCTTCTTAGACACCATCCCCCAGATAGCCGCCGACATGGGAATATCCGAAAGCAAGGTAAAATCGCTGCTTTTCAGGGCAAGGAGCAGGTTCAGAAGCCATATTCTTGGAAAGGAGAACAAGCAATGAAAAAATATCCTTTTTTAGAGGCAATGAGTGCCGTGGACGAAAAGTTTTTGGAAGAAGTTCTTAATGATACCAAGGAACAGGAAAGGAGACGGATTTCCATGAATAAAAAAAGAACGGTAACGATTCTGGTGGCCGCGGCGTTGGTGGTTACTATGGCTGCTACTGCGGTGGCGGCTGGAATCAGTAAGATAAGCACGCTTGGGGATTATTTTGAGGGGCACAGGCAGTCCAGCAATATTCCCGACGAAGTGCCTATGATGCGCAACCCCGAGGATTATGCCTACGAATTTACGACAAGCACCACCACAGCGCAGACCGAGGAAGTAAACGGCGTTGTTGACGCCATGGAAGCGGTTGACACTTACACCCCGCCCGCACCCGGCGAAGCAAAGATATTAGCGATTTCGGCGACAAAGTATAATATGTATATGACTGTGGAGTTCAACGTCGCGGGGCTGGATTTGCCCAAGGAGCTTCCTGAGGATTCAAGCCCGACCGGGCAGTGGTACTTCGGTTCTGAATATATGGAGTCAAACTTCAGATTCGCATATCCAAACATGGAATTGATTTCGTATGAGGACGATATCATGACATACGGCTTCTGGTTTAAACGTCCAATATTCCTTATGGATGGCAGCACACTCACCGAGGAGGAACGCACACAGGATGAATTTATCCTGACGCTGAAAACTATCGGATATACGGCTTACAGCGACCCTGCTCCCGAGGGCGGTTACTACACAAAGGGTTATAAAGCCTTCAGGGATGTGGATTTTGAGATTCGTCTTCCATTGGATGAAATCGAGATTATGGAGCCGATAAGATCCACAAATACCGCCACACTTATGGGGGTTGACGGATTTACCATTGAGCTTTCGCCCTACGACATGGATTTGCGTTCGAGCTTCGACAACTTTGCCGCTGCCGGAATTGATGTGACGGAAGAAGCATCGAGCAGGAAGCTGAGCGACTATCTTTTTGGGAAACTGTATATCGAGTTTCATATGCTCGACGGCAGCTCCTTCTACGAAGATTTTACCAAGTTCGCCCATAATATAATAAACGGCGGCGGTTCAGGAGCCAACATTTATACGAAACAAGCCGGTGCAACGTATAGCTTCCGTGTTCCCCTCGACATCACCCAGATAGACTACATCACCATAAACGATGTCCGCTTCGACTTCGCCCACTAACCCGCAAAAGCCTTGAAAGAAACATACACACACCGCCCCCGCAGGACATACTTGCGGGGGCACTTCAGCGCTTAAACGCAGATATTAGCTTACTGCCAAAGAATCCGCCAATATCACTTCAAGTATTGTGTACACTCCACAAAGTTAGTATTTTTTCTTTGTCAGCCTTGACGAAAATCAAATTATTTGCTATACTTGAAATGTAATATTTTTTCCGCTGACGGCGAACAAAAACGCCGCTTGTGTATGCGGATTATCCACAAAAATTATATTGTTTTCTGTGACTGACGGAAAAAACAGTCAGGGCTTGCCCCGGCTGTCGGCGGAGTACCGCATGGGAGCAGAAAACTTATATTGTCGCTTTTGGCGACAAAAATTGCCGACCGTCTGGGCACACTTGGTTCTTTTTAATGAGGACGGGTGCGCCCTTTTGTATTTCATTGTTAATCTTTGAGCTAAAGCGGAAGGAGTTACAATCATGAAAAAAGTAGGAATAGTAATGGGCAGCGACAGCGACCTGCCAATCATTCAGAAAACGGTTGATACCCTGAAATCCCTTGAAATCCCCTTCGAGGTTCACATCTACTCGGCGCACAGAACGCCGGACGAAGCGCGGGACTTTGCACGCTCTGCCTATGAAAACGGCTTTGGGGCTATTATATGCGCGGCAGGAATGGCCGCCCACCTTGCGGGAGCGATTGCGGCTAACACCTTGCTTCCTGTTATAGGCATACCCTGTAAATCATCAGTACTCGACGGTGTTGACGCTTTGTTATCCACGGTTCAGATGCCATCAGGCATACCTGTTGCAACCGTTGCGATAAACGGAGGTGTTAATGCCGCTTTGCTTTGCGCCGAAATATTGGCGGTATCGGATGACGGGCTGTATAAAAAGCTCGCGGAGCTTAGGGCAAAGGGCGCCGAAAACGTTCTTAAAAAGGACGCTGAGGTGGCTTCACGCCTGGGCTTGTAAATCAATCAGTTTAGTTTTAAAAAATTGTATATTATAGGAGAGTATGATCATGCAGTTAGTTTACACAGGCAAGACCAAAAACGTTTATTCACTCGACAACGGAAATTATCTTCTTAAGTTCAAGGACGATTGCACCGGTAAGGACGGCGTTTTCGACCCGGGAGAGAATTCGGTAGGCTTAACCATCGAGGGCGTGGGCGACGTTAACCTTAGAATGTCGATCTACTTCTTTGAAAAGATCAACGCCGCAGGAATCAGAACCCATTACGTAAGCGCTAATCTTGACGATACCACCATGGAAGTTCTTCCTGCAAAGGTATTCGGCAAGGGTCTGGAAGTAATCTGCCGCTATAAGGCAGTTGGCAGCTTCTTCCGCCGCTACAGCGACTACTGCGAAGAGGGCGCAGACCTTCCCGCATACGTTGAAACCACCTTTAAAAACGACGAAAAGGGCGACCCGCTTGTAACTAAGGACGGTCTTATTACCTTAGGTGTTATGACCGCCGAGCAGTACGACGATATTAAGGTAATGACCCAGCAGATAACCAAGATAGTTGCCGACGATTTAAAGGCAAAGGGTCTTGACCTTTACGATATCAAGTTCGAGTTCGGCTATGACCCCAATGGCAAGGTTATGCTTATCGATGAAATAGCTTCCGGCAATATGAGAGTTTATAAGGACGGTAAGTATATCGACCCGATGACTCTTTCCAAGCTGTTCTTCGCTTGATTTTGACTTCTTTTAGCTGGCGTTAGCCAATATAACTATTTTAAGTGATATTGCCCTGCGGGCAGTGATATTCACCCTGCGGGTGAGTGATATTGCCCTTGCGGGCAACTACTAAACGAAAATCCTAAAAATTTTTGAAAGGCAGATAAAGTTTATGGGCGGATTTTTCGGAGCCGTCGGAAAAACCGACGTTATTTCCGATGTGTTTTTCGGAGTTGACTATCATTCGCATTTAGGAACAAAGAGCGGAGGAATCGCCGCTTACGACCCTCAAATAGGTCTTCAGCGCAATATCCACAATATTGAGAATTCCCCGTTTCGTACAAAGTTTGAGCATATCTTTGAGCAGATGAAGGGCTTTTCCGCTATCGGATGCATAAACGATTCCGACCCTGCGCCGCTTCTTATCCGCTCCGCTTTGGGTACATATGCCATCTGCATAGTTGGAATCATCAATAATACCGACGAGATTCTGGCAAAGTACTTCTCAAAGGGCGGGCATTTCAATGCCATGACCGGCGGAAAGATAAATTCCTGCGAGCTTGTTGCGGCTCTTATAAACCAGAAGCCCAGCTTTGCCGAGGGAATAAGATTTGTTCAGGAAACTGTTGAGGGCACCGCATCCATCCTCATCCTTAAAGACAACGGCAATATCATAGCCGCAAGGGATAATTTGGGCAGACTGCCGGTGTCTATAGGAAGTAGTGAAAACGGCTATTGCGTGTCGTTTGAGGCGTTTGCCTATACAAAGCTGGGATACCAGACCATCCGCGAGCTTGGTCCTGCCGAAATCGTGGAGCTATCGCCTGATGGCGTGACTGTGTTGCAGCCACCCAAGAAGAAAATGCGCATATGCGCGTTTCTGTGGTCTTACTATGGCTATCCCACCTCGATTTACGAGGGCAGAACGGTTGAAACCATGCGCTATGCCAACGGCGAAATCATTTTGCCGCAGCCGGACACAGACTATACCGACGAA
>CALDFS010000235.1 GCA_937942105.1 uncultured Ruminococcus sp.
TCGTGGCGCAGGCCGGTAAAAAGGGTGCCATCACCATCGCCACCAACATGGCAGGACGAGGTACGGATATAATGCTTGGCGGTAACGCTGAGTTCTTGGCCAAAGCAGAGCTTGTTAAAGAGGGCTTCGACGATGAGCAGATTTATGAAATAACCGGCTTCTCCGAGACTGAGGATGAAACCATCTTAGAGGGCAGAAAGCACTACCATGAGCTGATGGATAAGTTCGGTGCTCAGACAAAAGAAAAGGCGTTAAAGGTCAAGGAAGCGGGAGGACTGTTCATAATCGGCACCGAGCGGCACGAATCGAGACGTATTGACAACCAGCTGAGAGGACGTTCCGGTCGTCAGGGAGACGAGGGCGAAAGCCGCTTCTATCTCTCGCTGGAGGACGATTTGATGAGACTCTTCGGCGGCGACAGAATCACAGCAATGATGAACACCTTAAACGTTGATGAGAACACGCCGATTGAATCAAAGATGCTTTCAAACGTTATCGAGTCGGCACAGAAGAAGGTCGAGGCGAGAAACTTCAACATAAGAAAGAACGTTCTGAATTACGACGACGTTATGAATGCCCAGCGCGAGATTATATACGGTCAGCGCTCGATGGTTTTAGAGGGTCAGGACATTCACGACAGAATCATAAAGATGATCCGCGACTTTGTTTCAAACAGTGTGAACGCTTACCTCTGTGGCGACGAGGAGGACAAGTGGAACTTCTCAGGTCTGAGAGAGCATTTTGCGGGGCTGTTTACAATAGCCAACGACTTTAACTTTACGACTGCCGAGCTTAACGAAATCGACAAGCAGAGCATTATTGATATGGTCACTGAGGCGGCTCTGAAGCGGTATGACGAAAAGGAAGCCGAGCTTACCCCGCCGATCCTGCGCGAGGTTGAAAGAGTTGCGCTGTTGCAGGTAGTAGACCGCAAGTGGGAGCAGCATATCGACGATATGGACGAGCTGAAAAAAGGCATAGGTCTGCGCTCCTACGGCAGCCACGACCCGGTTGTGGCTTACAGAATGGAAGGCTTTGAGATGTTCGACGCTATGGTTGATTCCATCTGCGAGGACACCATAAGGATTCTTTACAACACCCATCTGCGCAAGGATGTTCCCATAGAGCGCAAGCAGGCTGTGAAGGAAATCCCCACCCCGGCATCAGACGGAAGCCTTTCGGCGACCAGAAGAGTAGGCAAGAAGCCGGGAAGGAACGACCCCTGCCCCTGCGGAAGCGGACTTAAATACAAGAAGTGCTGCGGAAGGAACGAATGAAGCAGACGGCTCGCACTTTGATATAACCGTACTTTTGTTTTGCCGTCTGCCGCGTTTACTCCGTCCTTGGGTTTAGCGTTGATGTATAGGAAAGATTCTGCATATACCGCCTGGTTGCCTGCAATATATGGACGTAAACGCCGAACCTTTGTTTAGCTGCTTTGAAAGTTTGTGATGGATGATGTTTTCAGGTCAGTTCAATGTATCAACTTCTTACGTCATTCGCCATAATCATGTACCTCATATAGAAAGGACATAAAACCATGAAAACCGCTTTCACCCCCGCAGACATCCTTTTGCCAAACGTTTCTGATATGACTAAATGGTCAGTGGTAGCCTGCGACCAGTACACCGGCGAGCCGGAATACTGGCTTAAAACCGAAAAAATCGTCGGCGATTCCCCATCCACTCTCCGCCTTACTCTGCCGGAAATATACCTTGAAGAGCCTGATGTTTCGGAGCGCATAGCAAAAATCGATTCAAATATAGAAAGCTATTTAAAATCCGGCGTCTTCCGCGAGTATAAAAACGCCATGATATATGTCAAGCGAATCCAGTCGGACGGCAAGCTCCGCGAGGGGATAGTCGGTGCGGTTGACCTTGAACAGTACGATTACCGCCGTAGCTCGTCCTCCCCTATAAGAGCGACGGAGGCGACGGTTGCCGAGCGTATTCCGCCCCGCCTTAAAATCCGGGAGAATGCCGCCTGCGAGCTTCCGCATATAATGATTCTGATAGACGACCCGGATAAGACTGTTATAGAGCCGCTGGGCGGAATGGGTCTTTCTGAGCTTTACGATTTTGCGCTTATGCAGGGCGGCGGAAGGATTTCGGGACATCTTTTGGACGATAATGCCATCGCTAAGGTGGACAATGCGCTTTATGAGCTTTCAAAAAAATCCCCCATGCTTTTTGCAATGGGAGACGGCAACCACTCCCTTGCCACCGCGAAGGAGCATTATGAAAAGCTGAAGCGGGAAAATCCCGGCAGGGATATGTCGAACCACCCGGCGAGATATGCCCTTTGTGAAATTGTTAACCTGCATTCCCCTGCGCTCGAATTCGAGGCTATACACAGAATTGTCACCGGAGTGAACACATCGGAGCTGATTAATGAGATGACGGCTGCGCTGGCGCTGCGCGATGATATTTCGGCGCAGAAAATCGGCATTGTCACAAACGGCGAGGTTAAGTACATGTATGTTCATCATCCGCTTTCAAAGCTTGCTGTGGGAAGCTTGCAGACATTTCTGGATGGTTACATCGCCGTCAGCGGCACTGCTCACGGCGGCAAGATAGATTATATCCACGGCGAGGATGTGCTTAAAGGACTTGCCAAAGGGGATGATTCTGTTGGCTTCCTGCTTGAACCTATGCGCAAGAGCGAGCTTTTCGGAGCGGTAATCGCGGACGGCGCGCTTCCACGGAAGACGTTTTCAATGGGTCACGCGGCGGATAAGAGATATTATCTTGAAGCAAGGAAAATAGTATTGTAACAGTGGGATATCCCGAAAAAGGGGGCACAGTATATGCCGACAAAAGTCAGCAACGCTGAAATATTCATAGAAAAATACAAGGAGCTGGAGCAGGCAGTTCGTTCGGAGTACAATATTTCGGACTATGATTCGATATCCTTCTACTTGGGGCATAAAACAAAGTATAAGAAGTATCAGGAGGATATTGCCTACTGCCAGAAGATTCGCAACTTCTATGCTCACAATGGCAAGGTGCCGGACGGCGTGAACCGCGATTTCGCCGTTGAGCCGAACGACTGCATGATTGACTTTATAACAAGGCTGATTGACGATATAAAAAACCGCGAGCGCTGCATAGACGTTGCGGTTAGGCTGAACGAGGTTTATTGGTGCCGCATGAGCCATAACGTTAAAACGGCGGTAAGGATAATGCGTGAAAAGGGCTTTACCCATGTTCCGGTGCTGGAGGGCGGCAGGGTCGTAGGCGTGTTCGACGAGTTCTCGGTTATAAACTGCCTTTCCGATTCGGAGAACGGCAATCTTGAAAAGGATTTAAGATTTTCGCAGATAAAGCAGTACATAAGCTTTGAATCAAGGGGGCAGTCGGGGTATACGTTTGTTCCCTCGAAGATGTATGCCGAGGAGCTGCGGGAGATTATAGACGTTGCCTATTCAGAGGGCAGGCGGATAAGGATGGCGTTTGTAACTGCTAACGGCAAGCCTGAGGAAACCCTGCTTGGGATTATTACTCCTTGGGATTTGATAAAGTGAATACTTGGATAAAAACAGCTCCCGAAGCTTTTGTGCTTTTGGGAGCTGTGATGTTTCATAGTCTGCCGCGCGATTACAAATCTGATGCATCCGAATTTTCCATAACAATCTTAACCGAATCCTCCGGAATCAGGCTGTAAAGTAAATCGGTGTCGAGCGGGTCGTCGCAATAGATTACAACTTTATTATCTGACTGGTCAATACCGCAGGTATCAAAGCCGATTGCACGCCTGTTTTCTGCGATTATATCCTGATATTCCTGAAGCTTGGCATATGAATAGGTAACAGCTTCATAAATTACGCCTTCCGCAGCTTCGTCCGGGATAAGCGATTCATCGGTTACGAGTATGTGCAGGTTGCCTTCATCATCATAGTATGAACCGCCGAATTCGCTTTTGCTGTACTTTTCAAGTGCTTCATAGTAATATACAAGAAGCTTGTTCCGGCGGATTTCCTCTTCGCTGAGCTTAGGGGGCTGAACGGTTTTGAACGGGTCTATGCCCTCAACAGCTTCTCCGCTGTCTACAGTGTTTGAACTGTAGTCATTATCTTCGCTGACGGTAGTGCTCTTAGTGACTGCCTCTGTAGTGGTGACAGAAGTCCCGGGCTGTTCGCTTTTTTCGGTCACTGTGGTGGTTATAACCGTCACCTCGCTTTCTGAGGTAGTCTGCACTGTATCTGATTCTGTAGCGGTGGAAGCTTGGGTTTGTTCACCTTTATCGGCTTCGGTAGTGGTTATAATCGAGATGTCGTTTTCGGGATGTGTCTGAACCATATCCGAATCGGGAGATTTCCCGCAGGACACAAGCAGAACGGCAAGCACGGCGGTTAGTATTAGAATGGCGTTTTTCATTTTCTTTTCCTCCTGTTTTTTCAGCGAAGTTTTATGATAAGCTCTGCCGCGTTTTCTGCGGATACTGCTATATACTCCGCCCCCGCGCCTTCAAGCTCTTCTCGGCTTCCGTAGCCATATGTAACCCCAAGGCATTCAATTCCGTTCTGATGCGCGCCCGCAACGTCGTAATCGCGGTCGCCTACCATCAGGGCGGCTTGCTTGTTCGCAGCTCCAAGCTCGTTTATGGCGCGGGCTATCACCTGCGCCTTGGTCATATGTTCATTGTTGAGCGGAATTCCGCAGATAACCTCGAAATATTTGCTCAGTCCGAATTTATCAAGAATCCTGCGCGCATATACCTCTGGCTTGGAGGTGGCAACTGCGAGTTTAAGACCCGCAGATTTCAGTGTATCGAGCATATCCTCCACCCCCGAATAGACGGCGTTTTCAAATAAGCCCTTTTCAGAGAAATACTCGCGGTATATTTTGACTGCATTATTACATTTTTCGCCCTTAAATCCGAAAAATTTCTCAAAGGATACTGCCAGCGGAGGACCTATGAACTTGTCAAGAATCGCTCTGTCGTAATCCTGCACGCCCAAGCGTTCAAGGGCGTATTTCAGGGAATTTATTATTCCCGGGGCGGATTCGGTAAGTGTGCCGTCCAAATCAAATAGAATGTATTGCTTCATGGCATGTCTCCCTTTGCTTTTTGTGATGATATCTTCGCTCAAAGCTTTGCATCATACCAGCTTGCGCCGGTGTTTACCTCCGCGATAAGCGGGACTGTAAGGGAGACGGCGTTTTTCATCTCGGCTTCAAGGATTTCTGCCGCACGCTGTGCGCAGTCCTTGTCCGCCTCGACTATCAGCTCATCGTGCACCTGCAAAATCAGCCTTGCGTTCAGCTTTTCTT
>CALDFS010000236.1 GCA_937942105.1 uncultured Ruminococcus sp.
ACTGATGCAGGATTCCGCAATACGTTCTCAGGCACTTGAAAAGCTTCTTCGCGCAAACGGCATAGAGCCTTCGTTTGAAAAAATCGAAAGGCTTATGGGGCTTTTGCGCACGAACGGCAGAATTAATATTGCGAAGGACGTTTATGTTAGGGCGGAGACGGGCAGAATAAGCTTTGAGAACGCAGCTCATGGCGATATCTCAGTCATGACGGATTTGAAGGAAACCGCCCGGTTTGGTTCAAAAACGATTGAATTCACTGAAATTTCACAGTTTGACATATCGTATTATAACAAATCTCAACTAAAATGGCTTATCGATTCTGACAGACTCAGGGGAAATGCTGTTATCAGAAGCTATTCGGGCAATGAAAAGATACGTCTTGCCGGAAGGGGCTTTTGCTCCACTGTTAAAAAGCTTTTGGCAGATATCCCGCCGCAGGAGCGCAAGAGCATAGCGGTCATCGCGGATGAAGCGGGCGCTGTCTGGGTGGAGGGCTTCGGCACGGATGAGAGAGCTTGCTGTACAGCCGATACTGTCAATGCGGTAAAAATTTCAGTGATTGAATAAAATATTCAACAGGGAAAGGGACGGAAAAGGTATGGAATGTAAGCATAAGATTGAAGTCATGATAACTAAGGAGGAAATAAACAAGGCTGTTAAGGCTTTGGGCGAGCGGCTGACAAAGGATTTTCGCGATAAGGAGCCGGTTGTCATTGTGGGAGTTTTGAAAGGCTCGTTTATTTTCATGTCCGATTTGGTAAGGTCGATCGATCTGCCCATAACTCTTGACTTCATTCACGCAAAAAGCTACTGCGGAACGCAGTCTGTAGGCGCGGTAAACGTCAAAATGGACACTGAACTGGATGTTGAGGGCAAGAACGTTCTGTTGGTAGAGGATATTTTAGACACCGGCAGAACCCTGAGCGTATTAAAGGAAACCATGCTTGCGCGCGGTGCTAAGGACGTTAAAATCGCCGCCTTTATGGATAAGCCGGCAAGAAGAGTAGTGGATATCAAGGCGGATTACTCCTGCTTCAACATTGAGGATAGGTTTGTTGTCGGCTACGGCTTGGATTACGACGAAATGTACCGCAATCTTGACTATATCGGTGAGGTTATTCTGTAAGGAAGAATTATTTCCCCGGAAATTCATAAGAAATGAGGTATTTCATTGAACTTCAGTAAAAGCAAAGGCATTCTGGCGTATTTCGCCGTTGCAGCCGTAATATTGGTGTTTTTGATATTCGGCTTCAGAAGTCTGATGAAGGGTGCGGACACCACCACTTTTTCAGACGTTATTGCGCATTTTGACGATTACAGCGTCAGCGAATTTTCGCTTAACTTAGGCTCGGGGGAGCTTAAATATAAGCTCAGCGGCGGAGACGATGTATACGTTTATAAGGTTCCAAGCGTTTCGGCGTTTTATAACGAGCTTTTCAACGAAACCCGAAACTACCGCGATGAGTATAATGAAACTCACGAGATTCCCCTTAAATACGACCTTATCCCGGCTTCAAACAGCTCCTTCTGGCTCAACCTTATCCCAACGCTTCTGATGATAGGCGTTATGATATTCGTTGTGATTTCCATGTCAAGAAGCATTTCTTCAGCCGGAAAGATAAGCACCGTGGGCAAGGCGAACGTCAAGCCGGAGCTTGATTCCAAAAACAAGGTAACATTTGCGGACGTTGCCGGAGCGGACGAGGAAAAAGCCGAGCTTCAGGAAATCGTAGATCTTTTAAAGAATCCCAAGAAGTACCAGGATATCGGTGCAAAGATTCCCAAGGGCGTATTGCTTGTGGGCCCTCCCGGTAACGGTAAAACATTGCTGGCAAAGGCTGTTGCAGGCGAAGCGGGCGTTCCGTTCTTCTCGATTTCAGGCTCTGACTTCCTTGAGCTGTATGTCGGCGTAGGTGCGGCGCGCGTGCGCGATCTGTTCGATCAGGCTAAGAAGGCTGCGCCGTCAATCATCTTTATCGATGAGATAGACGCCGTGGGCAGACGCAGAGGAGCAGGCTTGGGCGGCGGACACGACGAGCGCGAGCAGACCCTGAATCAGCTGCTCGTTGAGATGGACGGCTTCGAGGTCAACAACAGCGTTATAGTAATGGCGGCAACCAACCGCCGCGATGTTTTGGATCCTGCGCTTTTAAGACCGGGTCGTTTTGACAGACAGGTATATGTTAACTACCCCGACATTAAGGGAAGAGAAGAGATATTAAAGGTTCATTCAAAGAACAAGCCGCTTGCACCCGATGTTGACCTTAAACAGGTGGCTGCGGCGACTGCCGGATTCACCGGCGCAGACCTTGCAAATCTTATAAACGAAGCTGCTCTTATGGCTGTAAAGGCAGACAGAAAGGCGATTACCGCCAAGGATCTGAGCGAGGCTTCGATTAAGGTTATAGCGGGACCCGAAAAGAAATCAAGGGTGGTTCTGGAGCAGGAGAAGAAGCTCACCGCATACCACGAGGCAGGTCACGCTATCTGCCACTACTACTGCCCCACCCAGGATAAGGTAAGCGAGGTTTCGATTATTCCGCGCGGTCAGGCCGGCGGATATACCATGGCTCTGCCGGATCACGATAAATCCTATGCTTCAAAGTCGGAGATGACCGAGGAAATCGTCACCCTTCTGGGCGGACGTGCAGCTGAAAAGGTTGTGCTTGACGATATCTCGACAGGCGCCTCCAACGACCTTGAACGCGCCACAAAGATAGCCAGAAGCATGGTAACAAAATACGGCTTCAGCGACAAGTTAGGACCGATAGTATACGGCAGGGACGAGGATGAGGTATTCTTAGGCAGAGACTATAACTCCGACCGCTCATATTCCGAGGTCATAGCCGGTGAGATTGATGCGGAGCTTCGCGCGCTCATACACGGTGCATATGACAGGGCGATAGCAATACTTTCCGAGCATATCGACCAGCTCCACACGGTTGCGAAATATCTTATCACCCACGAAAAGATCAACGGCGACCAGTTCATGCGCCTGATGAATGGCGAGGATCTTGAAGCCGAGGAAAGAGCCGCCAAGGAAGCCGAGGAAAGCACCATCCGTCAGGCGGTTGACGAGGCTCATGAGGATGCTCACGAAGAGGATTCCACCACCAAGCATGACAGCGATCGTCAAAACTATCCTTACGGCGATGACGGCTGGCTGGATATCTCCAACGACAGCGAGCCGGGTAAAAAATCCGAATAAAGCTTTTGCAAGCTCTGTGCGAAGCGGTTTTACACCGCTTGGCACGGGGCTTGTTTTATAGAATGACTATTGACTTAATGCATAATGTGGGCTATAATCGTAGTAATGATGCATAGCGGAGGGATAGTATGATTTCTGAAAATTTGTTAAATGAGATAAATACCGCCTACAGTCAGCTTGAAACAAGGATGATTGCGGTTTACGGCTCGCTGTATCACAGAATGTTCGAGCTGGAGTGCGGATGGTACAACGGTCATTATAGCTTGGGCGAGGACGGCGAGTGGAACAGGGACTCATATCCCATACCGGTAGTAAGCGTTAAGGGTCTGTGCGACGTTGAAGTATCCTTCACAGGCATCACGCTGACAACCAAGATGAGGAGAACGCAGGCTATTGAATACTCCTTTGTAAAATTTGCGAACTATGATTTTGAGGCGTATGGGGTGGCGGATTATCTTAACAATTACCGTTCTAAGGGTGAGTCGATAGAAGAATTCAAGAAAAACCTTAAAGGAACAAAAGAGCGGGAAATATTTATAACCTTCACCATTCCGGAAGATATGATCGGCGATAAGCTGTATAATTTTGCAAAACTTCTGAAGCGTGAGGGCTTCTATTATTGACCCGAAAAAAGGGGGGACTGCCAAATGACAATAAGAAAAGCAGTACAGGCGGATATATCCCGCATTCATGAGCATGACATTCACATATCCGAGCAGGAGCTTGCCATAAGCATAAGTCTTGGCAGGGTATATATCGCTGAGGAAAACGGCGGCTTGGCAGGCTGGCTCAGATATAATCTTTTCTGGGACAATACGCCGTTTATGAATATGCTCTATGTCCTTGATGATTATCGCGGAAAGGGCTTGGGTAAAAGCCTTGTCGAGCGGTGGGAGGATGATATGCGAATGGATGGATACAACGCCGTTCTGACGTCCACCCAGTCTGACGAATTTGCTCAGCACTTTTATGTGAAGCTTGGGTATCGCGCAATAGGCGGGTTCGCTATGGGCGAAGACCCATATGAGCTTATCTTTATGAAAGCTATCA
>CALDFS010000237.1 GCA_937942105.1 uncultured Ruminococcus sp.
CGCCTTCAACTACGGTGCACAGAACAGAAAGCGTATGGTTAAGACAATAAAGGTCAGCCTGATAACAGCATTCTGTCTGCTCTTTGTTGGCTTTGCCTGCTTTGAGTTCATACCACAAGTGCTTCTTGGAATGTTCAGCGCCTCTGACGATATGCTCAAAATCGGTGTTCCGGCGCTCAGAATAATCGGAGTGCATTTCCTCATCGCATGGTTTTGTATTATCGTCGGCACAGTATTCCAGGCTTTAGGAAAAGCTGTCTTTTCCATGATCGTATCAATCATGCGTCAGCTTGTGGTTTTAATTCCGGCAGCATACATCCTTTCAAGGCTTGATGGACTTCACGCTGTATGGTGGGCTTTCCCGATAGCAGAGGTGATATCCTTTACTGTTTCGACATTATTCTTAATCAGGATTAACAGAACTATCATCTCAAAGATTCCTGATGGAAGCGATGTGCTGTAAGAAATTTTACTTGAGCTTTAAAATAATCAACAATAAAATCCGCTGCATTATATCATGTGCGTAATCATATGATATAGTGTAGCGGATTTATTATATTTATGTCATATTTTCACATATTTCTGATTTCTGTACCAGCTTGGTGCAGCTTATGAACCGACTCCATCTTGCGTATTATCTTGCGTATTTTCTTCCTCTATTATACGTATTTTATGTTGCTGGTCACACTGTTCGGTGTGAACAGTAACGATTTTATATAAAAAGTGTAATCTGCAGATTCAAACCTCTTTTAAAAAATGCGATTTTGTGGTAAAATAACAAAAAAGAAAATGCGATTTTGTGGTAAATCGTTGAAATAAAAAATGCGATTTTGTAGTAAAACATCAAAATAAAAAATGCGATTTTGTAATTTTATTAGGAGAATGTCATGTTTAAGCGAAAAATATATGATAAATTATTGCAATGGAAAAAGGATTCCGATGGTAAAACAGCACTCTTAATCGAAGGAGCCCGTCGTATAGGCAAGTCAACCATCGTAGAGTCATTTGGACGAAATGAATACAAAAGTTATATAATCATTGATTTCTCAATCGTCTCAAAAAATATACGTGAACTGTTTGAGGATATTTCAGATCTGAATTATCTGTTTTTGCAGTTGCAGCTCCAATACAAAGTCGATCTCTATGAGAGAGAGTCTTTGATTATTTTTGACGAAGTACAATTATGCCCCCGCGCAAGACAGGCTATCAAATCACTTGTAAAAGATCACCGATATGATTATATAGAAACCGGTTCTCTGATTTCTATCAAAAAAAACGTACAGGATATACTTATTCCAAGCGAAGAGAGAAAGCTAAACATGTATCCTATGGATTATGAAGAATTTTTATGGGCTTTGAATGATGAAACAACTATCCCCCTAATCCATAAGCTATTCGATTCTCAAAAACCCTTCGGAGAAGAGATTAATCGTAAATTGATGCGTGATTTCCGTCTTTATATGCTTGTCGGGGGAATGCCGCAGGCAGTTGATGAATATATCAAAACCAATAACTTCCGTAAGGTTGATGACGTGAAGCGTGATATTCTGAATCTTTATGAAGATGATTTCAAAAAAATAGATGCCACTGGAAAAATATCTATGCTTTTTGATGCAATTCCTGCGCAGCTAAACAAAAATGCTTCGCGATATCAGGTATCAAGCGTACTGACAAACAATCGCGCCGATAATACACTGGAACTGATTGCAGAGTTAAAAGACTCAAAAACTGTTTTGGTATCATACCATGCAAATGACCCAAGTGCCGGTATGTCAACCAACAAAGACTTAACCCGGTTTAAACTATTTTTATGCGATACCGGGCTGTTTACTACATTGATGTTTAAAGACAAAGATTTCACAGAAAACATAATTTATGAAAAATTGTTAAAAATCGGTGTGTCCTACAATGAAAAAATTGCGACTTCCGAGGTGGTGCAGCTTTCAACGGAGGGTGTCGAACAGCTTGAAATTTATTTTGGCAAATATCTTCCACAGCTTTTTTACAGTATTCTTGCACCTGTTACGCTTTTTATCGTGCTTGCGGCAAAGGCGAGCATAAAGGCGGGTGTTGTTCTTCTCCTTTGTGTGCCTTTAATCCCTGCTTCGATTGTGGCAGTTCAAAAAATTGCAAAAAAACTTTTAAATAATTATTGGGGAATATACACGGAACTTGGCGACTCGTTTCTTGAAAATCTTCAGGGACTTACAACGCTTAAGATTTACCAGGCTGACGGCATGAAAGCTGAGCAGATGGACGAGGAGGCAGCAGAGTTCAGGAAGATTACGATGAAAGTTCTGACAATGCAGCTTAATTCAACAAGCGTGATGGATATCGTTGCGTACGGCGGGGCGGTAGTCGGAATGATAGTGGCTTTAAGTGAGTTTTTAAAAGGAAATATAACACTTGAACAGACGCTTTGCATTGTACTTTTAGCAAGTGAATTTTTTATACCGCTGAGACTTCTCGGTTCATTTTTTCATATCGCAATGAACGGAATGGCGGCGAGTGACAAGATTTTCGGACTTCTTGATTTAGAGGAAGATAAGACAGGAAAAGTCATATTTACTAAAGAACAGCTTAAAAATCTGTCAGTGCGTTTTGAGGATGTAAATTTTTCATACAACAGTGACCGAAAGATTTTAAATGATGTATCGCTTGATATTTCACCGGGTTCATTCGTATCGCTCGTCGGTGAGTCGGGCTGCGGAAAAAGCACGATAGCGGGACTTATTTCAGGAAAGAATAAAAAATTTAACGGCAGACTCACGCTCAGCGGTGTTCCAATAGGAGATATAGCGGAGAGTGAACTGATGCGTCATGTGAAAGTTGTGAGACATAACAGTTATCTTTTTAAGGGGACGGTGAGGGAAAATCTTATCATGGCTGATTTAGATGCAGACGATGAGAAACTTAAGGCGGTTTTGATAAAGGTTAATCTCTGGGATTTTGTGAGCGAGAACGGCGGACTTGATATGGAGATTGCTGAAAAGGGCGATAATCTTTCAGGCGGTCAGTGTCAGAGGCTTTGTATTGCAAGAGCGATTTTGCATGATAGCGAGATGTATATATTTGATGAGGCTGCTTCAAATATTGATGCCGAGAGTGAGGGCATGATAATGGATGCGATACACGAACTTGCAAAAACAAAAACGGTGCTTTTAATATCACACCGTCTGTTCAATGTAATATCATCAGATAATATTTATATGCTTAAAGACGGAGAGATAGCGGAAAGTGGTACGCATGAGCAGTTGATGAAAAAAAGTGGAGAATATTTCAGGCTTTTTGAGAGTCAGAGAAAATTGGAGGAATTCGGAAAGGAGGATGCCGATGTCTGTAGAGAAATCAGTTAAAAAAAGAAGAAGCGCCATTAAAATAATGGGGCAGCTTATCGGTCTTGTTGCACCGCTTCTTCATATAATGCTGCTTGCGATATTGCTTGGTGTTATAGGGTATCTGTGTGCA
>CALDFS010000238.1 GCA_937942105.1 uncultured Ruminococcus sp.
TGATGTTGGCTTTGCCTACGATGGCGACGCTGACAGGTGCCTCTGTGTTGACGATAAGGGCAGCGTAGTAACCGGCGACCATATTCTTTATGTTTACGGAAGATATATGAAGGAAAGAGGAAAGCTCCTCAACAACACAATCGTTACAACTGTTATGTCAAACTTCGGTCTGTATAAGGCTTTGGATGAGCTTGGCATCGGCTATGTAAAGACTGCCGTAGGCGATAAGTACGTCTATGAATATATGACTAAAAACGGCTGCCGTATAGGCGGCGAGCAGTCGGGTCATATCATCTTCTCAAAGTATGCCTCCACCGGTGACGGTATTTTGACCAGCCTTAAAATAATGCAGGTGCTGATGGACAGAAAGAAGAAGCTGAGTGAGCTTTGCGCTCCCCTGAAGATTTACCCTCAGGTGCTTGTAAACGTCAAGGTAAAGGATAAGCTTGCCGCACGAAGCGATAATGATGTTCAGCGCGAGGTTGAGGCTGTTGCTGCCGAGCTTGGCGAAAGCGGAAGAATCTTAGTAAGAGAATCGGGAACAGAGCCGCTTGTAAGAGTAATGGTAGAAGCCGAAACCGAGGATATCTGCCAAAACTACTGCGATAGGGTAGTAGCTGTTCTTAAAAAGAACGGTCACGCTGTTTGACGCTTAATTGATATGAAATTAATCTTTATCTGAAAGGATAGATGTAATATATGTGCGGAATAGTTGGATTTACTGGCAAAAATCAGGCGGCTCAGGTGCTTTTGGAGGGTCTTTCAAAGCTTGAATACCGCGGCTATGATTCAGCAGGTATCGCCGTTAGAGACGGCGATAATGAAACTGAAATCGTAAAGGCAAAGGGCAGATTAAAGTCACTTGCCGAGAAGACTGATGATGGAAGAGCCGTTCCGGGAAGCTGCGGAATAGGTCATACCAGATGGGCAACTCACGGCGAACCGTCCGAAACGAATGCTCACCCTCATCACAGTGATGATTATAATGTCATCGCGGTTCACAACGGTATCATAGAAAACTATAAGGAGATAAAGGAAAAGCTGTCTAAAAACGGCTATACCTTCTATTCTCAGACCGATACCGAAGCCGCCGTTAAGCTTATTGACTATTACTCAAAGAAATACAGCGCAGGTCCTATTGATGCACTTTCAAGGGCAATGCTAAGAATAAGGGGCTCATATGCGCTTGTTGTAATGTTCAAGGATTACCCCGGCGAGATATATGTTGCCCGTAAGGACAGCCCGATGATTTTGGGAATAGAGGATGGCGAAAGCTATATCGCGTCAGACGTTCCGGCGATACTTAAATATACCAGAAATGTTTATTACATAGGCAATCTTGAAATGGCAAGAGTAGCCCCCGGCGATATAACGTTTTATAATATTGACGGCGAAGCTATCCAAAAGGAAATAACCGAAATCAAGTGGGATGCCGAAGCTGCCGAAAAGGGCGGATATGAGCATTTCATGATGAAGGAAATCCACGAGCAGCCCAGAGCCGTAAGAGATACGATATGCTCAGTGGTTAAGGACGGTAAAATTGATTTTGAATCGGTGGGAATTACCGAAGAGGAAATTAGGAATATTGAAAGAATCCACTTCGTAGCCTGCGGCTCGGCGTATCACGTCGGCGTGTGCGCGCAGTATGTAATAGAGGATTTGGCAAGGATTCCTGTAAGAGTAGAGCTTGCTTCAGAATTCAGGTATAGAAAGCCAATTCTTGAAAAGAACGATCTGGTGGTTATAATAAGCCAGTCTGGCGAAACTGCTGACAGTCTTGCCGCCCTGCGCGAAGCCAAAGCTATGGGAATAAGAACGCTTGCTATTGTAAACGTTGTAGGAAGCTCGATAGCAAGGGAAGCGGATATGGTATTCTATACTCTTGCCGGTCCCGAAATCGCTGTCGCCACAACAAAGGCATACAGCGCTCAACTTGCAGCAGCCTATCTATTAGCGATAGAGTTCGGAAGAGTAAGAGGAAAGCTTTCCGCCGATGAATATGCGGACATGATAGCAGAGCTTATGTCAATCCCTTCTAAAATCGAAAAGATTTTAGAGGATAAGGAAAGATTGCAGCAGTTTGCCGCAAACTATGCCTCGGCGCAGGATATCTTCTTTATAGGAAGAGGAATTGATTACGCCATCAGCCTTGAGGGCAGCCTTAAGCTTAAAGAGATAAGCTATATCCATAGCGAAGCCTATGCCGCCGGTGAGCTTAAGCACGGCACAATCAGCCTGATTGAGGACGGTACACTGGTTATTTCCGTCCTTACTCAGAGCGAGCTTTATGAAAAAATGATAAGCAATATGGTCGAGGTAAAGAGCAGGGGAGCCTATATTATGGGTCTTACTGCTTACGGCAACTACACCATTGAAGATACTTCAGACTTTACAGTTTATATTCCAAAGACAGATGAGCATTTTGCCGCAAGCTTGGCGGTCGTTCCGCTTCAGCTCTTAGGCTATTATGTAAGCGTTGCAAAGGGACTGGATGTTGATAAGCCCAGAAATCTTGCAAAGACCGATACTGTTGAGTAAAAT
>CALDFS010000239.1 GCA_937942105.1 uncultured Ruminococcus sp.
CGGGGCCTGCTGAACCTGAAGACCACCCCCGACTGTATGCCCGAGCTGCTCTCGGAGAAGAACGTTGCCATGCTGACCTCGCACAAGGTATTTTCGGAAGCCGAGCTTCATTCCAGATGTGATATAATGCTCGAAAACTACTGCAAGACGGTCAACATCGAAGCGGGAACCATGCTCGATATGGCCAAAAAGCAGATTATCCCGGCGGTTGAAGCTTATACCTCTGACCTTGCCAAGGCATATGAAAGAAAGCACGCGGCTGTGCCTTCGCTCAGTCTTGCTCATGAAACCAAGCTTATTGAAAAGCTTTCGGAGCTGATTGACAAGATGGATTCGGCGGTTGAGGCTTTGGAAGCAGCTGTTGCGGAGTACAAGGGCATTTCCGAGATTATTCCGGCATCCTGCTTTATCAGGGATAAGATTCTGCCCGCAATGGACGCTCTGCGCGCTCCATGTGACGAGGCGGAGACGCTGACGGCGGAGAAATACTGGCCGTTCCCGACTTATGATAAGCTTCTGTTTGGAGTTAAGTAAATCCTACCTGCGGCAGGGTGAAATCCTCCCGCAGGTCGGGTGAAATCGAAGGCTTGCGCCTTCGGTGAAATCCTCCCTTAGGTCGGGTGAAATCCGCCTGACGGCGGGTTAAGGTGTCGCCTTTGGCGACGTATTTAAAATCCGTCGGCGAAGCCGACACCTCAACCCGAGCGCAAGCGAGGATTTCACCGCGAAGCGATTTCACCTGCCCGAAAGGGCAGATTTCACCCGCCGAAGGCGGATTTCACTTCCAACAGGGTGGGTTTATAACAAATTTTGTTATTAAGAAAGGTTCTGATTAAAATGACAGTAGAATTCTGGTTCCTGATAGGTGCCGCATTGGTATTCTGGATGCAGGCGGTCTTCGCAATGGTCGAAACCGGCTTCACACGTGCAAAGAACGCCGGCAACATCATCATGAAAAACCTGATGGACTTCTGCATAGGCACGATTGTATTCTCAATTCTGGGCTATTCCTTGATGATGGGCGAGGACGCGCTCTTCGGCTTGATAGGTCTGCCCAACATGGATTTATTCACCCACTTTAAAGAGTTCATAGCCTCCCCCGGGGACGGCAGCTTTACCGGCGCTTCAACGTTTGTGTTCAACCTCGTCTTCTGCGCTACAACAGCAACAATAGTTTCCGGCGCGATGGCTGAGCGAACCAAGTTCTCGGCTTACTGCATTTATTCCGCAGTAATTTCGCTGTTCATCTACCCGATTGAAGCCCACTGGATCTGGGGCGGCGGATGGCTTTCAAGCTTAGGCTTCCACGACTATGCCGGTTCCTGCGCGATACACATGGTTGGCGGCATTGCAGCTTTAGTCGGTGCTATCTTCTTAGGCCCGCGTATCGGCAAATATGTCAAGGACGAAAAGGGCAAGGTTGTAAAGGTTAACGCAATTCCCGGTCACTCCATTACCCTAGGAGCTTTAGGTGTATTCATCCTTTGGCTGGGCTGGTACGGCTTCAACGGCGCCGCCGCAACGAGCGTTTCCGAGCTTGCTTCCATCTTCTTAACAACCACCATTGCTCCCTCGGTTGCAACGGTCGTCACCATGATATTCACATGGGTAAGAAACGGCAAGCCTGATGTTTCGATGTGCTTAAACGCTTCGCTGGCAGGTCTTGTAGGCGTTACCGCCGGATGCGACGCTTTTGACGCTATAGGCGCAACCGTTGTCGGCATAGTTTCGGGCATACTTGTTGTAGTTGTTGTTGAGCTGCTCGACTTAAAGCTTCACATCGATGACCCTGTTGGTGCAGTAGGCGTACATATGGCAAACGGCATCTGGGGAACAATTGCGGTAGGTTTACTTGCAAACCCCGACGCTCCCGCAGGGCTTTCCGGTCTTTTCTACACCGGTTCATTCAAGCAGCTTGGCTTGCAGCTTTTGGGCTTTGTATCCGTAGCCGCATATGCAACCGTTATGATGATAATTACCTTTGCGCTCATCAAGAAGCTTCACGGCATAAGAGCTGCCGCCGAAGATGAGCTTGCAGGACTTGACATAAGCGAGCACGGTCTTCCCAGCGCTTACCCCGATTTTGCTCCCGCTGTAAACAAGTACTCCTCATATGCCCCTGTTGACGGCATAACAGCCTTCTCGGGCGATGTTCCCGAAGCTGAGGCTATACCGGTTAAGAAGGTTCCCGCCTTTGCCGACGGCGAAACGCCCAAGTTTACAAAGGTTGAGATTATCTGCAAGGAATCAAGGTTCGATTCGCTCAAGGCGGCGCTTACATCCCTGGGAATCACCGGCATGACCGTTTCGCACGTTTTAGGCTGCGGTCAGCAGGGCGGACGGCCGGAGTATTACCGCGGCGTTGCGGTTGAAACCAACCTTCTGCCCAAGGTTCAGGTGGATATAGTAGTCTCGAAGATACCTGTAAGAACGGTTATAGAGACAGCCAAGAAGGTCCTTTATACCGGACACATCGGCGACGGTAAGATATTTGTATATGATGTTGAGAACGTCGTCAAGGTCCGCACAGGTGAAGAAGGATACGACGCTTTGCAGGATGTTGAATAAATAGCTATCTATTATATAGGCAGTTGGCAAGCA
>CALDFS010000240.1 GCA_937942105.1 uncultured Ruminococcus sp.
TTCTCGACTGTTCCAAAGTAGATAACCTCTCTCTTAGGTACTTCACAGTACTCTCATCAATGATACACGACATGAATAATCCAAGTCACTATCACGTCGATAAGGAGAAAGTAGGTTAAGACACTCTTGGGAAAGAACAATAAGAAACGCGTGACGTCACAATTGTCGAATTCCCGTTTTTGATATTGGTTATGAAAAGCAAGAAAAGATATATAAATGAGTGAAAAGTTCTCAAACGAACAGGTACACTCTGAGTTCCCAATAGGATGTAGATGGAATTGTTCCGTCAAGTCTTTAACTACCTCGATAAAACACGGTGTGGAATTATCTATCCGGAGTATTTTAGTGAATTATTAAGAATTTCTGGGTTCAATCCAACGCAAGCTGAAATTAAGAAACTACAAGACAAATACAGTCAACAACGAGGATTGACTTTTGATGACTTTATTCTATTGATTTCAAATATGGATTGTGTTGGTACGTACTGTTCGTTTATCTTGAGATTAGTCACTGAAGAAGATATTCGCCGATGCTACGCTGGCGACGAAGCACAGCATGTAGTCGAACGGAAAGAAGAAAACGGTTATGAGCCAAATCCGACAGATGCAAATCAGAACACATCAACCATCTACTACCGCCCACTCAAGCGGTGGATTGAGGTCACCCTGGAACAGAAACGGGACTGGGAGCGGTTCGTGGGTGCTACCCGCAAGGCAAAACAGAGAGCCGGAGCTTGCTGCATCCCGTACAAAAAGAGCTACAAATGCGACGGTATTTGCGATACCTGCGAGTTCCGCTGTATCCCGAAAGACGCTCCCCAGCATCTCTCCATCGACACGGAGATGGAGAACACTTACGAAAACGGCGTCTCCCGCACCAGCTTTCTTGCGGATAACAGGCTGACCACGGAGATCGATATCGACTCCCTGATCCTGAATGGTCTGCTCACAGAGCTTCAGGCGTCAGACCCGGAAAGCTACGAGATTCTCATCGCGATTGCGGACGGGCTTTCCGAACGGGCCGGCGCAGAGCGGATGCATATGCCCCGGAATACCTTTGTGTATAAGAGGAACCAGCTACTGAAGCGGCTCAAGGAAAAATTCTAAAAATCTTTCGGCCAACCCCTCCTTTCCTGTCCAGATGGGTCTGTGAAAGGCAACACAAGACGCCTTGGGAAAGGAGGAACCGCCGATATGAGTTACAACGCAAACCATTATGACGCCCGTGCCAACGAGGACATTGTTGATGTCCTGACCGCGATCAGCGTGGTGTCAAGAAGACTGGCAAGCAACCTGACCGCCGCACGACAGCAGAGCAAATCCAGGGAAGGAGGAAAATCACATGAGCAGAATGAGCGATATGGCACAGACCATCAAAGAACTCCGCAGTGCTGCCGCTGCTATTTCGGATGCCGCTGACTGGCTGACAAAGATGTTCAGCGGAGAGCCGCAGGCAGAGGATGCTCCCGCCTCTCCTCCCGAACCGGAACTGACGCTGGAGCAGGTCAGAGCCGTGCTTGCTGACAAATCCCGCCAGGGGCACACCGCCGAGATCCGCGCCCTGCTTCAAAAGCACGGCGCATCCAAACTGTCGCAGATCGACCCCGCACACTACAAGGCGTTGCTCGCCGAAGCGGAGGTACTGACCAATGGCAGTTAAACACGCAGTCTTATCCGCTTCTTCTTCCGAACGCTGGCTCAACTGTCCGCCCTCCGCAAGGCTGTGCGAAGCCTATGAGGACAAGGGCAGCGACTACGCCGCCGAAGGGACGGACGCCCACGCGCTCTGTGAGTTCCGGCTGAAGCAGGTTCTGGGTATTCCGACGGACAATCCCATCGAAAACCTCTCCTGGTACAACGAGGAGATGGAGGACTGCGCCGCCGGATATGCCGCCTATGTGGTAGAACTCCTGGAAACGGCAAAACAGACTTGCACTGACCCTGTGGTCATGATTGAACAGCGGGTGAACTTCTCCCGTTGGGTTCAGGACGGCTTTGGCACTGCTGACTGCATCGTTATCGCTGACGGTGTGATGAACATCTGCGATTACAAACATGGCAAGGGCGTCGAGGTCAGCGCCGTGACAAATCCCCAAATGATGCTGTATGCCCTGGGTCTTAAAACGATAGACGGCATTATAGACGATATGACCGCTGCCGCAGAGGGCAATGAAGACGAGCTTGAAAAGGCGTCATGGAGCTATGAGGATATTCTGGGCATAGATTTTAGGGTGATACCAAGCTGCGACAAGTATCAGAAGAGCGGCGAGGGGTATATCGACGCCACAGAAACAGAAACCGGTCTTAAATATCTGTTCGATTCAGACAATGCCATAAAGCTGAAGGTTGTAGGAATCATCCGCAAGAGCAGCAATGCAGTCGGAGCATTCATGAACGGCTCTATAGGCTATACCTCCGCACTTACGGAACATGTTATAGACAGAGCCGCAGAAAGCGAGCTTATAAAGGCACAGAAGGATAACCCCGAGGTGGACGTTATCAGCGGGCTTAAATTCAAGGTCGAGGGCGAGGAGATAACCGAAGAGGAGATCGCCCAAACGGTAGACTCCTGGCTTGTCAGCCTGACCGAATCCGAAAAGGCTGCGGTTTACACCGAGATAATGTCGGTGCCGGAGGAAAGCTATCTTCAAACCATGGCAATGCAGTACCGCCAGACCCTTACGCCCGAGGCTGCGGACAAAATGATAATAGACGCCGCAGTAGCCCAGACCCAGATGGACGAAGCTGCCGTTGCGGACTATGTTGCCAACATGGACCCTGCCGAAAAGGAAGAGCTTATTATGCAGATAGCCGCCGCAGGTGCCGCTCAGCAGTACGCCGAGCAGGTTTCGGCACAGCTCGGAGCATACAGCACCGAACAGCTTGCGGCAATGCTTGCTTCAACCGAGCTTACCCCGGCGCAGTACCGCGTGGTGTTTGACAACCATATCCCCGCCACACGCTCTGAGCGAACCTATGAAGAGGTCTTGAAGCTTCTGGGCGATGTTGACAAGGCTTCTCCCTCGGCAATATACATCTACGCCGCTTCGTTCGAGGATAAGGACAACATATCCGACCTTATAGAAAGCTACAACTCCGGCATGGAGGAAGAGGATAAGATATCCTACACCGACTATGTTAAGCTGCTGATGTCCTCGGTAACAACAATCATCAGCGCGATATCATATGTTCTGATGGCGTTTGTTGCAATATCCTTAGTGGTATCGTCCATCATGATAGGAATTATCACCTACATTTCGGTGCTGGAAAGAACCAAGGAAATAGGCATACTGCGCGCCGTTGGAGCATCCAAAAAAGATATATCCCGCGTGTTCAATGCCGAGACTATGATTGTGGGATTCGTTGCGGGTGCTATCGGCATAGGCATCACCCTGCTTCTGCTGATACCTATTAACATAGTGCTGCACATTCTGACCGGCATTGAGATACTTTCGGCTTCGCTTCCGGTTGCGGGCGCTGTGATACTTGTTGCAATAAGCATAGGTCTTACACTGATAGCGGGGCTTATCCCCTCGGGAATCGCCGCCAAGAAGGACCCTGTTGTTGCACTCAGAACAGAGTAAAGATAGTTAATATAAGCCGGAGCAGAATCGCTGATGTGGATTCTGCTCCGGCTTTTAATATATGAATAGAGCAAGCATGTACATATTCATTTTTTTAAATTGACTTTTTGCGCACTCAATGATAGTATAGTCTTAGCGTTAAATCACTGAATTATCGGGAGGTATTTTTATGAACAAAAAGCTTCTTTCCATCTTTTTAAGCGCTTCTCTTTGCCTGGGCTGTGCCGGATGCGGCTCTTCCGAAGCAACCCCGCAGGAGCAGCCGATTGCCGACCCGCCTGAGTCTGACGGTTGGTGCTGCATATTCGCCGCGGCAGCCCTTAATCCCACGCTCGACCAGCTTCCCAAGAACCCTCACCTTTCCGGCTCGACCTGCCGCCAGCAGTTCCAGGCTGCTGCTTCGGGCACTAAGATACGCCTGACCTTTTCCAACGAATATTCCGAAACACTTGACGCCCCCGGCGAGGATATGGTGCTTGAATCGGTCCACATAGCCAAGCTGCTAAAGCCCGGTGAGCCGAATATCGATTTGACTTCTGACACGGTTATAACCTTTGACGGCTCGGAAAGCGTCACCATCCCGTCTGGCGAAACGGTTACATCGGATGAGATCGATTTCAGCTTTGAAAGCCTTGAATTTTTGGCTGTATCAACTAAATTCGGCACTACGCCCGCATTTCCCACCTGCCACGCCGAAGCTGACTGCGGAAGCTGGGTGGTTGACGGCAACCACGTAAGCGAAAACTTTAATCCGACCTCGTGGATGTGGAGCTACTTCTCACTCTGCCGCGCTGATGCTTATTCTGAGGGCACAGAAACCCTTGTCTGCTTCGGCGACTCGATTACAGACGGCTCAATTTCCACCTTCAACGGCTTCGACGCATGGCCGAATCTTCTTGGTCAGGCGCTTCAGAGCGACCCTGCAACCAGGCATATATCTGTAGTCAATACAGCTATAGCGGGCAACGCCATCTGGGGCGGCTGGGGAGCTGCCGCTAAAGACAGGTTCGAGCGGGACGTTCTGAACGTCCCCGGCGTGCGGTATGTTGTCGTCCTGATAGGAACAAACGACATTCCCGGGGCGCAGGCGGATACCTCTGAAGACATGATAAAGGAATACAAGGCGATGATTCAGGCTTGCCACAGCCGCGGAATAAAGATATATGCGGGAACCATAACTCCTTTCGGAAATAACGACTGGTGGGCAAGCGAGCTTCACGAGCAAATCCGTTCAAGCGTCAACGAATGGATGCTCAGCGATGACAGCGGCTTCGATGGCTGTATAGACTTAACCGCAGCCACCTGCGACCCATCCGACCCGACAAAGCTTAAAGCCGAGTACGATTCCGGCGATGGTCTGCACCCAAGCGTAAAAGGGCATAAGGCTATGGGCGATGCCGCTATTGAATATCTGAGCAAGCTGCTGAAGAAATAATCCTTGCAAAAAATACAGCTGAGATGTTATTTGTCTGACATCTCAGCTGTATTTTATACTATTATTCTTCTAAAAATCGACTAAATAGCATTGTGTACTCCTCGAAAAAATCAGGAAAGGACAAAAGTGAAGTCAAGCTCTCGGTATCTCTTCGAAGTGCTGAAGTACGATTATTAAAGTAATAGAAGAACCGCAATCCAATGACCGGGCGAACAAACCTACCACCGAGGAACGGCAATAAACCCAAGCTCTCAAGCTCTAACACCCGCAGGCAGTTAAAAGTGCGGAATAGGGGCGAGAGGGTGAAGGGAAAGAGGGTCGTAGGGGGAGAACCGTGATGAGCAGTAAATGCTTCGCATTAACTGCGGAGCGGGGGAAATCCGCACTTTTGCAGCGGTTTTAGGGTTCCCCCGCCCGCCCTTAGGTTCATCCCCCTACACTTCCGCAGGCAGTAGGACAGATTGCAAACGGCTCATCCGAAGGCACAAAGTGTCCTGATAATCAGTCCAAGGAGCAAAGTAAAATAGGTCACAACGGTTTTATTTGCGCCATTTTGGAATACTTTTAGACGAATATTAGTATAAGGCATTATCGAAGAAAGGAAAGCAATAATCATATTATTTTATAGATATCAAAAATCCAAGCCATGGCGATTCATAGCTTGGATTTGTTTTTATATGACAATATAGCGCCTCAGCTCATAACTCCATCCTCAAACAGGGACTCGACTCTTTTTGCAAGAGCCTTGCCCTCATCCGCGGCAAGAAATCCGCTTTCATGCAGATGCTTTGCTTCGCTTCCTGCCGCACTCAAAAGCTCTGAATCCGCCGCTATATCCGCAATTTTCAGCCGGGGAAGCCCATGCTGAGCCTCGCCGAAGAAATCGCCCGGACCGCGCAGCTTCAAATCCATCTCGGAAATCTCAAAGCCGTCCGACGTTGCGGTAAGCGCCTTTAAGCGCTTGCGGCTTTCCTCATTTGCATTGTCGGTGATGAGTATGCAGTATGACTGGTCTTTGCCCCGCCCGACTCTTCCGCGCAGCTGGTGAAGCTGGCTTAATCCGAAGCGGTCGGCGTTTTCAATCAGCATAACGGTTGCGTTCGGAACGTCCACCCCGACCTCGATAACGGTTGTGGATACAAGGATATCGGTCTGACCGTCCTTAAAATCGCGCATGATTTTTTCCTTCTTATCTGCCGGAAGCTGACCGTGCAAGACCGCTATGCGGTATCCTTTAAAAGCGCCCTCGCTCAGCGATTTTGCATAGCTTTTAACGCTTTTAAGCTCCTGCGCGCCGGTTTCGCTGTCCTCAATCGCAGGGCAGACTATGTATGCCTGATTGCCAAGCATAAGCTGTTTTTTTACGAAGCCGTAAGCCCGTTCCCGCAGCTTGCCGGTGACGGCATAAGTCTCGATTTTAAGCCGCCCCTTTGGAAGCTCGCCCAGAAGCGAGATATCCAGCTCGCCGTAAATCATAAGCGCAAGGGTGCGGGGAATAGGCGTTGCACTCATTACAAGCCGGTGTGGGTTTGCGCTCTTTTTTGCAAGTGCGTCGCGCTGAGCGACGCCGAAGCGGTGCTGTTCATCGGTTATTACAATGGCAAGGTTCTTAAACTCGGTTGACTGCTGTATCAGTGCATGTGTGCCTACGGCGAGGTCGTATTCCCCGGCGGCGAGCGCCTGCTTTATTTGTGATTTCTTCTTCGCGCTCATAGAGCCTTTGAGAAGCACGATTTTTACCCCCAGCGGCTCCAAGAATCCGCGCAGGGTGGCATAGTGTTGGTCGGCAAGTATCTCGGTGGGAGCCATCAGGCAGGACTGATAGCCGTTGAGATAGGCAAAATAACAGCAAGCCGCCGCAACGGCGGTCTTTCCGGAACCGACGTCTCCTAAAATAAGCCGATTCATAGGGCTTTCCATTGTCATATCGGCGCAGCACTCCTCAATCGCCTTTTTCTGAGCGCCGGTAAGCTCAAACGGCAGTGAGGAATAGTATGCCGAGAGCGACTTTGGCGAAAGCGAATATGATGTAAGCTCTCTGCTCCTTTCGCGAAGGGAGAGCATACCTAATTGCAGCGTCAACAGCTCGTCAAAGGCAAGGCGTTTTCGCGCGGCGGATATCTCAGACGAATCGGCGGGAAAATGAATCTTTCTAAGAGCATCCTCCGCCGGAATCAGCCCGTGCTTTTTCAGAACGCTTTCGGGCAGAGTTTCACATTCGCCGGATTTCAGCCTTTCAAGGGCATTCTTAACGCAGGAGCGCATTATTCCCATAGATATCCCTGCGGTCAGCGGGTAGATGGGCAGAATCCTATCCTCGCTCGAAGCTTCAAGTATTATCGGCGAAGATATCTCCCTTGAAATAAGGTTTCCTGTAACCTTGCCGTAAAGGATATAGTCGCAGCCCTCCTTTAATGAATTGTAAAGATACTGCGAGTTGTATATGACTACGGTGATATCATCCGCGCCGTCGGTGCAGATAACGCGGAATATCTTCATGTTTTTCCGGATAAGGTCGGGCGGGCGCTTTTTGTACACCCGAACCTTTATAACGTTCATCTCTTCAAGCAAGGTCTGGGCTATAGGTATGGGCGAGGTAAAGTCGATATAGCTTCTTGGGATGTGATATATAAGCTCCCTGACCGTTTCTATTCCAAGCTTTTCTAAAAGCTCCGCCCGCTTGGGACCTACTCCCTTTAGATACATAACGCTGTCGTCAAGGCTCATGATATCATCTCCCCTCATCCCATTAAAATAATATCTTTATTATACCGAATCCCGCCGCGATTTTCAAGTGAATTGTTGACATTTTGCGGAAAATCATATAAACTGTTTTTATTGATATTTGCGGAGGACATCATGAATTTTTTTTGATGATATAGACTGCGCCATTTTCGACCTTGACGGCACCTTGGTAAAATCGCTTGACGCATGGAACAGGGTTGACGATGTTTTTATGCGCAGACGTGGGATGGACACCCCGAACGGCTTTTACGAAAAGGTAGCGCCGATGAACCTTGTCGAAGCCGCCGACTATGTTAAGGCTGAGTATGGCATCAAAGAAAGCAGGCAGGAAATCATAGATGAATGGCTTTACCTTTTAGAGCAGGAATACGAAAGCGGCGTGGAAATGGTTGCGGGCGCGCAGGATTTTCTGCGGTATCTGCACCAATCGGGAGTGAAAATAGCCCTTGCAACAGCCGCCCGCCCCGAGCTTTACCGCCCCTGCCTTGAACGCTTCGGCGTGCTTGATTGCTTCTGTGCGTTTGCAAGCACCGAGGAGGTAACCCGCAAGAAGGGCTTCCCTGATGTTTATCTTTTAGCGGCGCAGAGGGCAGGAGCAAGCCCCGAGCATTGCTGTGTGTTCGAGGATATATACCTCGGCTGCATAGGCGCAAGGGCGGCAGGGATGAAGTGCATAGGAATACTTGAAGAGCACTCGCGGCAGGACTGGCAGAGGATGAGCGAGGTCTGCGAGGGGGTTATAAGGGATTACACCAAGCTTTTAAGCCGGTATAGGCATTAATGTTGATTTGAAAGGCAGATTACTATGAAAAAATTCAGTCAGGAAGCCGAAAAAATAATGATCGAGCGGTTCGGAAAGGATTCTGTTATCGCTCTTGCAACGCAGGAAAAAGGAATTCCATATGTTCGCTATGTAGACGCTTATTATGAAGATGGTTCGTTCTATGTCATCACATATGCACTTTCCAATAAGATGAACCAAATAAAAAGCAGCCCAGCCGTTGCAATAGCGGGGGAATGGTTCACGGCGCACGGAAAGGGAGTAAATATGGGGTATTTCGGCAGGCAGGAAAACCGCGAAATAGCCGAAAAGCTGAAAACCGCGTTTTCTTCATGGATAGATAACGGGCACAACAACTTTGATGATGAAAATACCATAATTCTGCGAATTGATTTGACCGACGCATTGCTGTTGTCCCACGGCACTGCGTATAGGCTGTAGCTTCTGCTTATATCACTTTTATATATTTACGGTATGCAGACTTAATGTTAATATATCGATAGGGAGACAGATTAATATGAAAAAACTAAAGCTCATAACTGCAATCCAAGCCGCCGTTATCATGGCATTGCTGCTGTCGGCGGTCGTATTCTTTCTATATGAGCCACCGCACCGCGACTTGGGCTATGGCACTATCTTAGAAGCTCCAAAAATGGAAATAGCCGTTTACCGCGGCTGCCAAGGCAGTGTAAAAACCCGCGACAGAGCATTCAGCTTTGATTTCACGCGTGAACATTCAACCGTTTCCGACAGAGCCTTGGATTTTGTCAGAATTCACAACGAGGAATATCTGACTATTCTCAGAAACAACTGGTATGCAACGCTTGGAAGCTTTTCCTACGATGCCGCCGCAGTAATATATGAATCCGGCAGACAGCCCGGGGAAGGCATACTTATGCTGATAAATACAGACTCTCGAAAGGCGTATATGCTCACCGAAGCCGGATGGGGCAGAAGGAAATTGAGCGCAGAACAGCTTGAAATCATTTCACTGAAATGAACAATATCAAAAAACACTGCCGCCGCAGGTCAACCTCATATAGAGGCAAACCTGCGGCGGCAGTGCATATTGTACGAAGAAAGATGTAGTCAGTATTTTAAATCGGCTAAATCGTCGCGAAGGGTGATTCCGAAAAGCTTTATTTTCCAGCCATCAAGGTATTTTCCGCTTATTGGACCGCGGTGATATTTCGTGATGCTGTAGGTGACAGCCTTGTATTCAACGCTCCCACCGTCCTTATACTGAATCCGGCAGGGGACGAGGAGTATTGCCAGAACCACTGCGATTATCACGGCGACTATAATTTTACGGTTCGTAATTCGCCGTCCACTCATGGTATTTTCTGACCTCCTCCAAATCATCCCGCAGGGTGAATCCTAAAATCTCTATTTTCCAGCCCTCAAGGAACTGAATACCAGCAAGGTCTGCTTCGCTTCCAAGCGGAGAAAGCCGGTGATATTTCGTAACGCAGTAGGTTATTGCCTTGTATTTTACGCTTCCGCCGTCCTTTATCCGAATCTTGGCAGGGGTTAGCAGTATCGCCAAAGCAGCGACTATTATCACAGCAACCGCAATCCTGCGCTTCATTACTTGCTCTCCTTGCTTTCAGGATTTTCGGGATTCGTTTCAGCCGGCTTGGCGGAATCACCTGCAAGTATCGAGGACTTCTTTACCTTGCGTATAATAAGCCTTACAATAATCACTATTATGATGATAACAACCGCATATATTCCTAAGTAAGGAGCGGAGCTTACCACGCCTACGAACATATCCTTAAAGCCCTCGCCGATGCTGTAAAGATTGTCCGAGATATTCTGGCTGATTCTGTCGAATACACCCGGCTTGGCTGCGGGTGGGGTGAGCCTTTCAACCTCGCTTATATCAAGCCTTAATGTGGAATAGGAAACAAGGCTCTTGTAGGAGTTAAGCTGAGTGGTGTATGATTCTATCTGATAGTTTACATCGGTCAGATAGCTCTGAATCTTCAGGATGTCCTCAACCGTTTCGGCTCTTTCCATAAGCTTTAAAAAGCTTTCCTGCTCCGCTCTTAGCGAAGCGATCCTTGCCTCGGTGTCAACGTATTTTGCAGTGATATCGTCGATATATTCATAGCTGTAGGTTACGGTTCCCATATCGCCGATGAGGGATGTGAACTCGTCAAATCTCTCCGCCGGGATTCTTATGGTGTAGTTGGCAGAGCGCATTGCCTTGCCGTAGTAGGAGTTGCCGTTCTGGGTGGAATTCTCGATATATCCGCCGTAGGCTGAAACCTTTAATTCAAGCTCCTTTATGAAGCTGTCGTATTCAAGCGTTTCAACGCTGATGGTGCGGTTCTTGACGATTTTGCGCTCGGAAGCCTTAACAGTGTCCGCGTCGATGTTTTCGACGGGAGCTTCTGACTCGGGCATGGGTACTTCAACATCCCATGACATATCCGCGCTTTCGACCGGTTCATCCCACGCAATATCATCAGCGGTTTCTTCGTCATACCAGCCCATTTCGGCGCTGGAGGCATTCATATCATAGCCTTTGGTCGGTGCAGAATCGGCATACTTGCTTCCGCATCCCGCAAACAAAACGATTGTTGCCGCTGCAATTAATAATATAGAACTAAGCTTTTTCATATGTATAAATCTTCCTTTCATTGCCCCGATGGGGTTTCTTTCGGGCGTTTCTATCTATAATACAACTGTCTTCGGGAAAATATTGCATAGCATAGGATTTTTTTATCGATAAATGTGATGTCAGATGCCGCCAATCCTTAATATTGCCCAGTTTATGGGCTTGCGCGTCACTTGTTTTTGTCAGATTGTAGATTTAGCTCAAAACGGGGCAAAAACGCTTGCAAAAATCTAATTAGTATGCTATTATGATTTTAATTTGGGCAATTTGAAAGGAGGAATTCTGTATGTTCGTTTTGGCGTCCGAACCGTCTTTGCCGCTGGTGGTAGGATTGGGTCTTGGAATGGTCTTTTTCGGACTTATCTGTATTATAGCCCTGTGCTATGTGTTAGGTGCGGTAATCAGAGCGTTTGAAAGCCGCAGACCGGCACCCGCTCAGCCGACCGAGCAGGCGTCAGCATCTGCCGCTCCTGCCGAATCAATCACTAAAAACGGCGCGCTTATCGCAGCGATATCCGCCGCGATCGCCGAGGACATGGGTACCGACGTATCCGCAATCAGAATCAAGTCGATAAAAAAGCTGTAAATCAAAGCTGACTAAATGAAGGAGAGAATTATATTATGAGACATTATCGTGTAAATGTAAACGGCACAGCCTATGAAATCGCAATCGAAGAAATCTCTGCCGATGAAGCAAAGAAGGCGGCTCCCGCACAGGCTGCTGCTCCCGCTGCTTCCGCTCCTGTTTCCGCAGGCGCAACAACAGTTTCCGCTCCTATGCAGGGAACTATACTTTCTGTAAACGTCAACGCCGGCGCCACCGTCAAGGAGGGCGACGTTCTGATGATTTTAGAGGCTATGAAGATGGAAAACGAAATCATGGCTCCCAAGGCCGGCAAAATCGCATCCGTATCCGCCACAAAGGGCGCTTCGGTCAAGACCGGAGACGTTTTGTGCGTAATCGAATAATCAATTACGATTAATAGTTTGAAGGCAAATCCCTTCAAACAGCAAATTTGCGCCTTTTAAGCCAAATTTGAGCTTGTAAGAAAGGAATGATTATATTAATATGGACGCGATACTTGACTTTTTGAAAACGACAGGCTTCGCGCTTATCGCCTCCGACTGGCGCGTGCTTATTATGATAGCGATATCATGTGTGCTTATGTACCTTGCTATCGTTAAGAAATTCGAGCCTATGCTGCTTCTGCCCATAGCGTTCGGTATGCTTTTAACCAACCTTCCCGGCGCTTCCATGTTCCACGAGGTCTTCTTTGCAGGGGGACACGTTAACTGGGCGCTCTTCGGCGGCGCACCGGTAACTCAGGAGCTTATAGACAGCCTGAGTGAAAATTACGCTGCAATCGCTTCTACCTTAGAGGTAGGTCAGACCATTGCCCCCGGACTTCTGGACGTTCTGTACTTAGGCGTTAAGCTGGGAATCTACCCCTGCCTTATCTTCGTAGGCGTTGGCGCTATGACAGACTTCGGTCCTCTTATTGCAAACCCGAAGAGCCTTATCATGGGCGCTGCCGCTCAGCTCGGCATATTCATGACCTATATCGTTGCTTCCTGCACCATCTTCACCCCTGCGGAAGCCGGTTCAATAGGAATCATCGGCGGTGCCGACGGTCCTACGGCTATCTACACCACCTCGCTCCTGGCTCCTCACCTTTTAGGCCCGATAGCCGTTGCGGCATACTCTTATATGGCGCTTGTTCCGGTTATTCAGCCGCCTATAATGAAGCTTCTTACCACCAAGAAGGAACGCCAGATAGTTATGAAGGAGCTTCGCCCGGTATCCAGAACCGAAAAGATTATCTTCCCGATTGTTGTTACCATCTTCGTATCTCTGCTGGTTCCCTCTGCCGCTCCGCTTATCGGATGCTTAATGCTCGGCAACCTTATGAAGGAGTGCGGAGTTGTTGAAAGACTTAACAAGACCGCTCAGAACGAGCTTATGAACATAGTAACCATCTTCTTGGGAATCTCAGTCGGCGCTACCGCTACCGCTTCCACCTTCTTAGCACCCAAGACCCTTGCAATCATCTGCATAGGCGTTGTTGCATTCGGCTTCGGAACTGCCGGCGGCGTGCTCATTGCAAAGCTGATGAACCTCTTCTCCAAGAACAAGGTCAACCCGCTTATCGGCTCTGCCGGTGTTTCGGCTGTTCCTATGGCGGCAAGAGTTTCTCAGGTAGTAGGTCAGAAGTACAATCCCGGCAACTTCCTTCTTATGCACGCTATGGGACCCAACGTTGCTGGCGTTATCGGCTCTGCAATCGCGGCGGGCGTACTTATCTCCCTGCTGGGTTAATGAAAGGACTATATTATGCCTAAAAATCCATTAAAAATTACAGATACCATCCTGCGTGACGCTCACCAGTCTCAGGCGGCTACAAGAATGAAGCTTGAAGATATGCTTCCCGCCTGCGAGAAGCTGGATAAAATCGGCTATTGGTCGCTTGAATGCTGGGGCGGCGCAACCTTTGACTCCTGCATGAGATTTTTGAACGAGGACCCTTGGGAAAGACTCCGCGCACTGCGCAAGGCTATGCCCAACACCAAGCTGCAAATGCTCTTCCGCGGTCAGAATATCCTGGGATATAAGCACTACGCCGACGATGTTGTTGACGCTTTTGTTAAGAAATCCATCGAAAACGGTATCGATGTTATAAGAATCTTCGACGCGCTCAACGATACCCGCAACCTTAAAGCCGCCATTACCGCAACCAAGAAATACGGCGGAATCTGCGAGGCTGCAATCAGCTACACCACCAGCCCTGTTCACAACGAGGAATATTTCGTTAAGCTCGCCAAGGAGCTTGAGGAGATGGGCGCGGACACTATATGCATAAAGGATATGGCAAACCTGCTTCTTCCCTACGATGCAGCATCTCTTGTTAAAAAGCTGAAAGAAAACGTAAATATCCCGATCCACCTTCACACCCACAACACCACCGGAACCGGCGATATGGTAAACCTTATGGCGGCTCAGGCGGGTGTTGATATCGTGGATACCGCGCTTTCGCCTTTGGCAAACGGCACATCACAGCCGGCAACCGAATCGCTGGTTGCAACCTTAGCCGGAACCGATAGGGACACCGGGCTTGACCTTGCCGCCCTTGCAGACGTTGCGGCTCACTTCCGCGATGTTGCAAACCGCCTGAAGGCGGAGGGAATCCTCGACCCCAAGGTGCTCAATGTCGATACCAAGACTTTGATGTATCAGGTACCCGGCGGAATGCTTTCAAACCTGCTTTCACAGCTGAAGCAGGCCAACGCCGAGGATAAGTTCTATGACGTTCTGGCGGAAGTTCCGAGAGTAAGAAAGGACTTCGGCTATCCTCCGCTGGTAACACCTACAAGCCAGATCGTCGGCTCGCAGGCGGTTCTTAATGTCCTCTCCGGCGAACGCTATAAGATGTTCACCAAGGAATCCAAGGGTCTTTTAAGAGGCGAATACGGTAGACTTCCCGGCGAGGTCAACGAGGAAGTAAGAAAGAAAGCCTTGGGCGACGCCGAGCTTATCACCTGCCGCCCTGCCGATATGCTTGCCCCCGAGCTGGATAAGTACCGCGAGGAGGTTAAGAGCATCCCCGGCTTCAACGGAAGCGAGGAGGATGTTCTGAGCTACGCACTCTTCCCGCAGGTTGCCACCAAGTTCTTTGCATCCCGCTTGCAGCCCAAAAAGCAGGAAGTAAAGAAGGACGACAACGCTGTTAGAGAATTGTATGTAGACGTTGACTGCTGATATATTAATAAACAAGGTTCGGGAGGGTAATCCTTCCGAACCTTGATTTGAGAACAGAAGTTAGCTTATGGATATCATTCCAGTGCCTTCCTGACAAACTCCCCGCCCTCGAAAATCATATATCCGTGCCCGGTTTCCTCCTTGGGGATGGATACCGACCCCGGGTTCACATAGGTAAATCCCTCATGTTCGGCAACTTTCGCGATATGCGTATGTCCGCAGAGCAGGATAGTACCTGCGGGCATTTTGGGCGGCTTGTCCTCAGAGTATATGTGACCGTGGGTTGCAAATATGGTAACGCCATCGATATGCAAAAGGGCGTATTCAGCCATGATGGGGAAGTCAAGAACCATGCCGTCCACTTCCGAATCGCAGTTTCCCCGGACACAGAGAATTTTGTCGGCAAGGGGATTGAGCATTGCGGCGACTTCTTTAGGCGCGTAATCGCGGGGAAGGTCGTTTCGCGGACCGTGGTATAGGATATCTCCTAAAATAAGCAGGATATCCGGCTTTTCCTCGTTGTATTTCTCCATGAGCCTTGCGCACCAGTAGGATGAACCGTGAATGTCCGAGGCTATCATTAGCTTCATAGTTTTGCAGTCCTTTCGGTTTAGTCTTATTAAAGTATAGTCGGGAATGTTTGGGTTGTCAATACTTGATGGTAGTCAAGGGAAGTTGATTATATATCTAAGTGTGGTTAGGATTGCTGCTGAGTGCAGTCATGGACGCGTTCCACGCGCCCATAGGGAAACCCCTTACGGTGGTTTCCCTACAGAAAAACAGTCCACCGGACTGTTTTTCTTACCCTTCCTGCGTTGTTTTTGAGAAAGGGGATTTCGCTCCCTGCGGGGAGCGACTCGGGGCGCCGCCCCGAGACCCTGCGGCCTTGAAAGGCCGGCGAACTTTTTAATTCTTTGGTTTTCAGAAAAGGAATGTTTTGAATATGTCCAATCGTCAGGTAAATACCGACCTTACAACAGGCGAGCCTGCAAAGGTTCTAATGCGGTTCTGTCTTCCGCTTTTCGGAAGCATAATCTTTCAGCAGCTCTACAACATTGCCGACAGCTTTGTAGCCGGAAAATTCATCGGCAACGATGCTTTAGCGGCAGTCGGCAACAGCTATGAAATAACCCTGATTTTCATAGCCTTCGCTTTCGGCTGCAACATCGGCTGCTCGGTAATAGCCGCTCAGCTTTACGGCGCAAAGCGTTACCGCGATATGAAAACCGCAGTCTATTCCGCTCTGATAGCCGGCGCGGTGCTGTGCCTGGCGCTGATGATATGCGGCTTTACATTCTGTGACAGCCTTCTGCGGCTGATAAAGACCCCGCCCGAGGTCATGGCGGATTCAAAGCTGTATCTTGATATCTACATCCTTGGTCTGCCGTTTGTGTTCTTTTATAATATAGCAACCGGAATTTTCTCGGCGCTGGGCGATTCCAGAACGCCGTTTATCTTCCTTGTCTGCTCGTCGGTTTCAAATATCTTTGCGGATATTTTGTTCGTTGCCGGCTTCGGAATGGGGGTTGACGGCGTTGCTTGGGCGACTCTTATCTGCCAGGGCGTAAGCTGCATATTGGCGGTGGCGGTGGTCTTCCGCAGGTTTTACGCTATCAAGACCGAGGAAAAAGCCCCGCTGTTCTCGTGGGAGCTTCTCGGACGTGTCGCGCGCGTCGCTATACCAAGCATATTGCAGCAGAGCTTTATATCGGTAGGCAACATCTACATTCAGGGTCTGATAAACGGCTTCGGAACAGCCGCCATGGCTGGGTATTCCGCCTCGATAAAGCTCAACAACATGGTTATATCCTCGCTGACCACGTTGGGCAACGGCATATCAAGCTTTACTGCCCAGAATATCGGGGCGCTTAAGTTTGAAAGGATATCTCAGGGCTTCAAGGCGGGGCTGAAGCTTGTCTACGCCATCTGCCTGCCGATAACGGCGGTTTACCTTTTAGCCTCGAATCAGCTTGTCTATATCTTCCTTGACAGCCCCACCGGCGATGCTATGGACGTTGGAGTGACGATTCTGCGCATCCTTGCGCCGTTTTACATAGTAGTCGCAACTAAGCTCACCGCCGACGGGGTCCTGCGCGGAGCGGGCAGGATGAACCGCTTCATGGCGGCAACACTCACCGACCTTTTGCTAAGAGTCATCCTTGCGGCGCTGCTTTCAAAAACCGCTCTCGGAACCACAGGCATATGGCTTGCATGGCCTATAGGCTGGACGATTGCAATGGTTATGTCACTCTGTTTCTATAAAACCCTTAAGTGGGATAAGAAAAGCTGAGCGCGGGCAGGGGATATCCCGAAAAATTATCGAAAACATCAATAATGCGGGAATCAGAGCGGATAAATTTGTTATAAATAATTAGAAAAATTTCTTGACAATTTGGCAAAGGTCGGTTATACTATATTAGTATGCAAAACCATGTATAATACTGTGGTTTGGTGTATTCATTATCAAAGAAAGGAGAGAAAACATGCCAACGTTTAACCAGTTAGTTCACAAGGGAAGAGATATTCTGACGGACAAGTCCACTGCTCCCGCACTTCAGAAGGGCTACAACTCCAAGAAGAAGATAGCGATAGATCAGTCCTGCCCCCAGAAGAGAGGCGTTTGCACAGCAGTAAAGACTGCCACCCCCAAGAAGCCTAACTCTGCAATGAGAAAGATTGCCAGAGTTCGTCTTACCAACGGAACCGAAGTTACCGCTTACATTCCCGGTATCGGACATAACCTGCAGGAGCATAGCGTTGTTTTAATCAGAGGCGGAAGAGTTAAGGACCTCCCCGGTGTGCGTTACCACATCATCAGAGGAACACTTGATGCCCAGGGCGTTGCAAAGAGAATGCAGGCAAGATCGAAGTACGGCGCAAAGAAGCCCAAGGCCGCCAAGAAGTAATTCTTTTAAATCGGGCAGAACTTATTTTTGAATTCTTCCACCGCTGTCAAAGCGGGGTTAACATAAAAACTACTAATTTTCATCTAAAGTGAAACCAAAAAACGGGCACAAAACCGCTGTACGATGGGTTTCGCACCCGTTTTTTGGAACACTTTTAGACGAAAATAAGTAGATATGTTGCCTCTTGCTTTGGACGCAACGGGGTCGAAAAGGCCGCGTGGAATTTCGCGGTCTGACGAATTCGAGTACCAATGATATCATTAATTGTGAAGGAGGGAAGCGAAGTGCCAAGAAGAGGTCAAATCGCTAAACGTGATGTT